>NZ_JBEOPO010000001.1:0-244316 GCF_040310145.1 Shewanella sp. S1-49-MNA-CIBAN-0167
TAAGCGTTGTGAGGCGTTGAGCTAACTTGTACTAATGACCCGTGAGGCTTAACCATACAACCCAGATGGGTTTTACTGACCTTAGTGTTAGAATAGAGCGCTTAAACAGTGTTTTGTAGACTCAAAAAAATCAGCTTTCCGAATTATTATTTACGGCCTTAAAGGCGGTAGATATGCAAATTTGTCTGGAAACCATAGCATTGTGGCACCACCTGATCCCATTCCGAACTCAGAAGTGAAACGCAATCGCGCCGATGGTAGTTTGGGGTCTCCCCATGCGAGAGTAGGTCATTTCCAGGCGCCTAATTTACTCGAAAGAGTAGCTTGAAAAAGCAAGTCTCCTTGTGCTGACACACTAGCGACTTAAAAAGCATTTAGCATCGTGCGTAAGCAATTTGCTAAAGGAGTGGTAGTTCAGTTGGTTAGAATACCGGCCTGTCACGCCGGGGGTCGCGGGTTCGAGTCCCGTCCACTCCGCCAATTACATCTAAGCCTCGTCATATGACGAGGCTTTTTTGTATCTGAAATTTGGTGAAATACAAGTCATAGAGCGATCATTATCGATCATCTATAGTCTCGACGACATTTTGTCTGCGTGAACTTCGCTGTTCAATTGAGCCAACAATATTTCCTCTATTATTGGACATTCACTCCCATCATTGACGAATTTAGTGGCTGATCACACTAAAACTGCCTGTCTGGTGCGCCGAAAGCATACGGGGTTATTCTCATTACTATCAGCTCCCACTTTGCCTCGTACAACGGATCCTCAACATATAAAAATACTAACCTTGCAGACCAATAATATCTATAGATTGCAATATTATCATTCACTTAGGGGATTGTAAGTCACAACAGAATCTGTGTTTTTGTCTCTATTCGCTCAAATCTGCTCTAGAGTATTTGTGTGATCTCATTTAATTATTTTGAGCAATTTCTGTTGAATTGTTGTAATTCATTCATCTACTTATGATCTAATTTTCTATAATTCGGTCTATTTTCTTGCCATTCACATATTGGTCACCTAAGTTAGTGCCAATTGGATGTGATAAGGAATAATGATGAAGTTAGAAATGATTTGCACAGGCGAAGAAGTGTTATCAGGCCAGATAGTAGATACCAATGCTGCTTGGGTTGCTAATACCATGATGGAAATGGGTATTGAAATGCAGCACAGAGTGACAGTTGGCGATCGTTTAGCTGATCTTGTTGCCGTATTCCAAGAGCGTAGCAAGCATGCTGATGTGATCATTGTTAATGGTGGTTTGGGGCCTACCAGCGACGATATGTCAGCATTAGCGATGGCTAAGGCTAAGGGCGAAGATCTTGTCGAGAATGTGCAATGGCGTGAACATTTAGAAGACTGGTTTACCCGTAATAATCGAGTGATGGCCAAAAGCAATTTAAAGCAAGCTTGGTTACCGGCCTCGGCGATTATGGTCGATAACCCCGTTGGCACTGCTTGCGGCTTTAGGGTTAAATTGAATAATGCGTGGTTATTCTTTACCCCAGGTGTGCCATTTGAGCTAAAACACATGATTACTGAGCAGTTTATTCCCTTTATCACCAAAGAGTATGGGGTCGCTGAAAAATCGGCTCTAGAAAAGTTACTTACGATTGGTCATGGTGAGTCATCATTGGCAGACACTTTATCGGAACTTACATTACCCGCGGGTATCGAGTTAGGGTATCGTTCTTCAATGCCGCACATTGAAATTAAGATATTTGCCCGTGGTGAGAAGGCTATGCGCTATTTGGATGATGTCACTAAACAGGTAAAAACTCTGTTAGGAAGTGCCGTTGTTGCGGAGAATCGTCCTACATTAGCAGCCGAAATTCATCATCGTTTATTTCAGTCAGGCTTGAGCTTAAGTGTGGCAGAGTCTTGTACTGGCGGAATGATCACCAGTCAGTTGATTGACTTTGCTGGCAGCTCTTCTTATTTACACCATGGATTAGTAACTTACAGTAATGAGTCTAAAGTGAAGGTATTGGGTGTTAATCCACAGATACTAGACGATCATGGTGCGGTTTCCATTCCTACTGTTGAAGCTATGGCGCAAGGTGTAAGAGGTATTTTAGACAGTGACTTTGCTTTAGCCACTAGCGGTATTGCTGGTCCTGAGGGGGGCTCTGATGACAAACCCGTAGGGACTGTTGCAATAGCGCTTGCGACAAAGCATAGCGTGTATAGCCAAATGGTGAAATTACCAAAGCGTTCTCGTCAGCTTGTTCGCAGTATGAGTACCGCGATTGCTTACGATATGCTTCGCCGCGCGTTACTCGAAGAAGCTGTAATAGTCGATTATCCTGCTATAACTCGTTTCGCCAAATAGTCGCATAACAAGTTTGCTTACCCGTAAACAAAGGGTAGGCAAGCTTGATTTAATGACTAGGGTTCAACTTCGTTCAACGGTTGGCTGTTTTTAGCTTTTTGATAAAAGTAAGCGACTGTCAGTAAAATAACCCCAATCAGAATAAAGGCGACGATTTTTTGAATGAGTTCAAAGGACGCCATATCGACAAATATCACCTTTATACAAGCCAAAGCGAATAGCAGTGCAGCGAGCCTGACTAGGCTTGCTTGCTTAGGTCGTAAGCTTATAAACATCACCACACAGGCATGCACAACCAGCAGCACAGCACTCATTGGCGCAGCAATACTCAGGTTGAATTGATAACTCCATAATAGGTAACTTATCACCAATAAAGCATGCCAAGCCCACTTAAGCGCGATATAAGAGATAATTTTTCTGTGTGCCCTAATGCCTAATCTGGCTGTTAGTAAATATCGACCTAATAAAACGAGCACTCCAAACTCTGCTAAATTAGTCAGCAAACTATCAATGTTTAACGTTAACTGTGCTTCACTGTGAAACACGATAGGTAAAATGGCACAGATAAAGATTGCAGAGTACGCCAAGCTATAACTCGGCGCTAAGGCTTGCTTTAAACGTTGACCGACACGATTGCTTCTTTCGGTAATAATGCAGAAATAACCACACACTATTAATGCGGTAATTGCCCATGAAGGATGCAGTAAGTTAGTTAACGTTTGGCTTAATACTGCCATCACCAAGGCGATGTAATACGGTCCAAGGTGCCATTGTAGGGTGGTAATTTGCTGCCATTTTGTGGGGAATTGCAAATAGCGTAAAGTAATAAATCCAACAAAGAGTAAACCTAAAACTAATGCAACAAGCCCTTGCCATTGCTCTGCCAGACACATAGCGGCGGTGATTATGGTTGCCATTACTGTGAGTATTTGCGCTTCATAACGAAGACTTTTGTGGTTAACAAAATACGCTAAACCAACACTCACAATACAACTGAACCACAAATAAATAGCAATGTAATCAGGGTAGCTACGAACTATTTTGGGTAATAACAGTAACGGTAAGGCTAAGTAACAAGCTAACTGAACATAGTAAGCAAAGCGGATTAACTTGGCAGCAGCATAGTATTTTTGGTACCAATAATAGGCCAGTAATAATCCCACAAACAGTTCGATACGGGCTAACTTGGCATTCAGGGCTTGGTCTGAAAAGCTAAGACTATTGGCGTCCAGCATGGCAAAAATGATTACACCTAATAAAGGCAGTTGCCATAGCCAGGCTAATACTTCACTAAAACGTAAGGTGTGCTTAGCGCTCATGTATAAAAGTAATAAACCAATAAGTGGCAATGTATTGAGCCAATATTCATCAGTGATAAAAAAGCTGATGAGTAGTATCGTGACCGAATAAAGTACCCCAAGTAACTCATGAATAAATCGCACCGCAAGGTGTTCGAATTTCACTAAGTCAGCTTTATGTCGAGATAGTAGTTTTTGCGCTAAATAGGTCATCGCGCAGGTCAGGATCATCAATAGAGTCAGTAGACCCTGATAACCCAATATGCCTTCATCATTGTAATGAGATTGAGCTAGCACATCGAAAACATGAATAAAGCTGCTGATTATACCTACCATTAGTAATACATAAGCTTCTGCTCGAATGGGGCTAAACAGATGTTTGCAGCCAATCCACAATAACAATAAACCTTCTAGCAGCAATACTAAACCTATCAGTTCAGCGCTGAGTAAAAATAGAGCCGCAAAGCCTGCAAAACTCCCCGCAAAGGCCAAAGAAAGAGCGCCAATATCCTTGTCGCGTTTAATCACCCAATACAATAGTGCACAAAGGAAAGCATTAAGTGCAAATAGCTCACCAGCAAATACACTCCACTCCGTTAGGGTGTAGAGAGTAAAAACCATGAGTGCGATTGGAACCGCTAGCAGCCTTGGTGTTAACGTCGATTTTATGATAAATAACAAACTGCCAATGCTATAGAGGTAAAATAAGCCATTGATCATCAGCAATGCTAAGCCGGTTTGCCAATCGATTATTGAAAACGGTAATGGAATAAATAAACGGAGTATTTGGATACAGGCAATATGAAGCAGTGCGGTTACTTCAATTAACATCGGCCAGGCTAACTTATGGCTTTGTACCATAGAGCAGATACCGATAAGCATTAAGTAGGGTAAATATAATAACGGTGTTTGGCCGCCATCAAGTAACATCAGCGGCGCCAGCGAACCGCCAAGCAAGGCGACAATTGCGACCACTTTGGTGTCGAGTTTTAATGATAAGCCATAACCCAATATCGTATTAAGCAATAACAAGCTAAAGCAGGCTATATCACTAATAAGATTAAAATATGGCCCAAGAAAATACAGACACATATAGTTGAGAATAAGTCCTAGGCCAACAAGCCCAGAGCCAAAGTCCTGCATGCCAGGACGTTTCTGACGAATGAATACGCCGCCAGCGATAATGCTATTGGCGACACCTAGGCCCAGTAAGGCCTTACCTAACTCAGAAAACCAATTATTAATTGAAAACTGCAGTAAATAGCCAAAGCCTAATGTAAGCGTGATAATGCCGGCAACGGTCATTAAAAAGACTGGGCCTAATCCTTTAGTTTGGTAATGTTGGTAGAATTCTTTTGCTTGTTCGGTTAACCCAGATAAGGGTGAAAACGCCGAAGTACTCAACTCGCCGATGGCTTCAGCTAATTGAGCGACCATTGCACTTAAGGCGCTTTGTCTGGCTGGTGACTTTGTTACTACCGAAGTTTGTTGTGCTGATATGGATGATGTTGACGCTGAATGACTTGTGTCTAACGATTGGCGCTCCCAAGCAGCAGACGAGTATTGAGGTGTATCGGCAACGATACTGCCGCTCGAATCGTTTGGTCGACTCTTATGCACAGGTGCATGTATGTTTTCATCAGACAACGCTATTGGTTGTTCATTATTATTTTGCGCCTGCACTTGCAGGGCTAATGCATCAAGTTGTTGGCTAAACTGATCGAGTTGTCGAGTTAAGTCAGCTTGTTGAGCGCCTTGCTGTGAAGACAGCTCCGCCAGCTGTGCTTTTAGTTTTGCTACGTCATCCATTAACGGCATCATTTATCCCATGATTATTATGCACTCCAATATTGCCAAGTTATTGTACGTGGTTCTGATTGATTAGGAAATGCACCGTTTTCTGAGACTTGAGAAGTTCAGCCTTTCTAGACTATGTGCATGTAGGTAAGTTTGAAGCAATAAAAAAGCACCCTAAGGTGCTTTCTATTACTGTGATAATAACATTAAAATTTCACTACAAGTTTACCTTGTTGCACCGCAATTTCTTTAGTCATTTTCGCCATTAATGCTTGATTACTGTCGCGAGTGTCTAAGGTATACACTGGCTGGTTTTCAAGGTAATTACGTAAAAAACCCATTAATTGTGGGGTAACTTGGCTGATGTAACGCTCAATATCAGCGGGTTCTGACTCAACCCTCACTAAGTCTAACTGACGCAGATAAACGCTTTTGGTATTAGTGTCATACCAAGGCACCGCTTCAAATGTAGTCTTCAGCTTGGCATGAATGGGTAGTAACGGATTATTTACAGTAATAATCGTTGCTGCCGTGACTGCCATGGTATCGGGTTTAGCGCCTAATACCACTTGCATGTCATTGAGCTTCACTGAGACACCAATTAACTTGTTGCCTTGCTTGACTTCAAAGTGCATGTCTTTATTAAGGTATTGCTCTATTTCCGACTCGGTGATGCTGTACTGACTGGCACAGCCAGTCAGTAACAATAACAGTCCAAGCCCAAGGGTTTTGATCAAGGGTATCATCCAGTGTTTCTCATTCCTGCTGCTACGCCGGCAATGGTCAGCATTAATGCTAGCTGAACATGCTCCGACGGCTCAACTTCTCTACGTGTACGGGCTAATAGCTCGGTTTGTAAAAAGTTAAGAGGGTCTATGTAAGGGTTGCGCAGTTTAACAGATTCACGACTCCAAGGTGTATGTGACATTAACTCTGTTGCTTGGGTTAATGACAATACCGCGTCAATGCCCAGTTGCAGACGTTGACGTAGTTTGACACCTAAATGATGTAGTTCTGGCTTAACTAAACACAGCTCATAGTATTTCGCCAAGTTAGGCTCTGCTTTGGTGTACACCATTTCTAGCATCGAAATACGGGTTTCAAAGAATGGCCATTGTTGTTCCATCTCGCGTAATAGTTCAAGCTCGCCGCGATCTGCCGCATCTTGTAATGCTTCGCCAGCGCCAAGCCAAGCCGGTAACATTAAGCGATTCTGTGACCACGCGAAAATCCATGGAATGGCGCGTAAGCTTTCAATACCACCGTCGACTTTTCGTTTAGCTGGGCGACTGCCTAATGGCAGTTTTCCTAATTCAACTTCTGGTGTGGCGGCTCTAAAATACGCAACAAAGTCAGGTTCCTCACGAACAATACCGCGATAATGCAACACCGACTCTTCAGCAATGCGTTGCATGCAATCTCGCCACGCTTTTTTAGGCTCAGGAGGCGGTAATAATGTCGCTTCCATCACCGCTGAGGTATATAGGGCTAAGCTTTGGACTGCCAATTTAGGTAAACCAAACTTAAAACGGATCATTTCGCCTTGTTCTGTCACGCGGATACGGCCATCAACCGAGCCTGGTGGCTGCGATAAAATCGCTTTATGAGCCGGTCCGCCGCCACGACCGATTGAACCGCCACGACCATGGAACAACATTAATTTAACGTCGGCTTTTTTACACACCGCAACTAATTGTTCTTGTGCACGGTATTGTGCCCAAGCCGCTGCCATTACGCCGGCATCTTTAGCGGAGTCAGAATAACCAATCATGACTTCTTGCATACCTTTGGTATAACCTCGATACCAATCAATGTTCAGTAGCGAAGTCATGCAATCAGCTGCACTCTCTAAATCGGCTAAGGTTTCAAATAACGGCACTACATGCATCGGGTTAGTGCAACCGGCTTCTTTTAGTAGTAATAATACGGCCAATACATCAGACGGTTTGCTGGCCATTGATATCACGTATGACCCTAATGCATTTACTGGCTGTTGTGCGACTAAAGCACAGGTTCTGATGACTTCTGCGACGTCATCGCTAGGTTGCCAGTTTACTGGGATGAGCGGACGTTTACTGGTTAATTCGCGCAGTAAAAAGGCTTGTTTTTCATTTTCGTCCCAATGATTGTAGTCGCCCATGCCCAAATAACGGGTAAGTTCAGCTATTACGTCACTGTGGCGTGATGCATCTTGACGAATATCTAGGCGTAGCATGTGAATACCAAAACACGCTAAACGGCGCAGGATGTCGAGTAATAGTCCATTGGCGATCAACTTCATACCGCAATCGGATAAGCTTTTGTAAAGTAGCTCTAGTGGTTGCAGTAAATCAGTTTTGTGCCAAATCAGCTCGCTGGTATCTATGTCTGGTTTTTTGCCTTCAAGTCGGGCATTAAGGTAATCGATGGTGTTACGTAATTGACCACGCAATTGGCGTAATACATCGCGGTACGGTTCTTTGCTGTTGTCGGTTAACGCTGATAATTCAGCATTAGCTTGATCCATCGAAAGTTCGCCAAGCAAGGTTACAATATCTTTTAAGTACAGTCTTGCTGCAGCATGGCGATTACGGTCGAGTACCTCTTGGGTAACGATTGAAGTCACAAATGGGTTGCCATCACGATCGCCGCCCATCCAACTTGAAAATCTGACTGGACATACATCGATAGGCAGCTGTTGTCCGGTTTTTTGTTCAACTTGATCATTGAGTTGACGCAAAAAATCAGGGATAGCCTGCCACAATGAGGTTTCGATAGTGCTTAACCCCCAGCGAGCTTCATCAACGGGTGTAGGGCGTTCGCTGCGGATTTCGTTGGTATGCCAAATTTGGGCAATAAGTTGACGAAGACGCAGGGTGCTTTGTCTGCGTTCGCGCTCCGTTAGCTGTTTGTTCTCTTGCTCGGTTAAGCAATCAACTACCCCAGCGTACTTTTGAATTAACGTACGACGTGAAATTTCTGTTGGATGCGCGGTTAATACTAAATCGATGTCTAAATCTTTTAAGCACTCAATGACATCTTTTTTGTCTAAATCGGTATCCAGCATGTGTCCGAGTAACTGCTCTACTGGATCGGGCACGCACACGAGCTCGTCGCAATTGCGGCTAATGGTATGAAATTGTTCTGCGATATTGGCTAAATTTAAAAATTGGTTGAAGGCTTTAGCGAAAGGCACCAGTTCTTCGTCAGGTAAAGCCGTTAATAATGCGAGCATTTGCTCGCGAGAGGCTTCGTCACCCTGGCGAGATTTCTTGGCTAAAATACGAATTTGTTCTACTTTTTCTAAAAATGCACCACCTAAATGGTTTTGCATCGTTTCACCTAATATCTGACCTAAATTTCCTACATTTGATCGAAGTGACGCATACATATCTGCCGTTTGCTCTGTCATACTAACTCCCCAAAAAAAGAACTACTTTGTCAATACTCAACCATTACAATACCCAGCGTATCAATATCGGTCAATACACGGGTGGTGTGTTTAGTAATTTTATTTCGTAAAAATATTACATTTATATGATTAAAAAAACCTAACCGAGACGATTACTTCATACATGCGTGATAAATCATTTTCTTAATTAACTCGACCGTGGGCGTTAGGTATTCTAAGCCAATAAATTCGTCTGGCTGATGAGCTTGGTTAATACTCCCTGGGCCCAATACTAAGGTTTGGCAGCCCAGTTTATTAATATAGGGGGCCTCGGTTGAATAGTTCACCACTTCGGCATCATGTCCAGATAACTCTGCCACCAATTTGGTCCACGGATTATCTGCTTTTCCAGCAAACGATTCTGCACCTGGGTACAAAGTACTGACACTAATGCTACCAGGATACTCCTTACTGATATCGGATAAGTAGTTCAATACCATTAATTCGAGTTCAGCTAACTCCATGCCAGGTAATGGGCGAATATCTAAGTGTAAATCGCAGCAGCCACAAATACGGTTGGCAGCATCACCACCATGAATATGGCCAAAGTTCATTGTTGGGTAAGGCACTGTAAATGCATCTTCGCGATAATTTTCACTTAGGTGCTGTTTTAGTGTCATTAGCTGACTAATAACTTTATGCATAACTTCAATGGCATTGAGGCCGCGCGCTGGATCTGATGAATGGCCACTGCGACCAATCACACGGATCCCTTGAGCTAAGTGACCTTTATGCATATAGACAGGTTTTAAGCTGGTGGGTTCACCAATAACCGCATAATCAGGGGCCACTGCTTTGGAATCGGCGAACGCTTTGGCACCGCTCATGGTGGTCTCTTCATCCGCGCTGGCAAAAATAGTCAACGGGCGTTTAAATTGGTCCAGTGGCATGTCTTTTAATGCTTCAAGCACTAGTGCAAAAAAGCCTTTCATGTCACAGGTGCCTAAACCATACCAGCGATTATCTTTTTCAACCATCTCAAATGGGCTCTGGCTCCAGAGGCCTTCGTCAAATGGTACGGTATCGGTATGGCCTGCTAATAATAACCCGCCGCTGCCAGAACCTATTCTAGCAATAAGATTTTGCTTGTTACGTGAATCTTCTACTGTAGGCGTTTCACATTCAAAACCAAGCTCGCTAAACCAGTTTTGCAACAAGTTGATAACTGCATGGTTACTCATATCGTCTTCAGCTTCGATTGCACTGACTGATGGCGCTGCAATCAGCTGTGTAAAACAACTTTTTAGATTTGGGAGTGTGCTCATGGGTTATCCTAAAAATAATATTTAAAATACTTATTCACATATATTGCATAATTAATATTGTGTGGTAGTCTAGCAAACAGCATTAACCGACACCATAAATAGAACGATAAAAATGAAAATAAATATGTGCTTTCTCGCTGCTAAATCCACTATATCAATAATCAACGCGAACGTCCTGCGACGATAGTCCGAAATTAGACGGATCCCGTCTACATAGTCTATGCTGACACTTTCTATCACTATCAAAAAGAAAACAAACTTATGAAAAGCATCGCAATTATTGGCGCCAGTGGTTACACAGGTGCACAAATCACCTCGTTGATTAACGCAGACTGCAATCTCAGCGTTCAAGGGTTGTATGTGTCGGAAAATAGTGTAGATAAAGGTCGTAAATTAGCCGACTTATACCCTACATATAGCCACATGGCTTACACGCTTTCGCCGCTATCCGATGAGGCTAAAAAGCGAATCGTTGCCGAAGCCGATGCCGTGGTATTAGCGACTGAGCATTCAGTGAGCCTAGAGCTTGCCGCATGGTTTTACCACCAAGGTCTTGCAGTGTTCGACTTAAGCGGTGCATATCGTTTTGCTGATGTGGCACAGTATCCTAAATGGTACGGCTTTGAGCATACTCATCCTGACGTATTAGCTCAGGCGGTATATGGTCTAGCAGAGTGGCATAGCGAGCAGATTAAACAAACCAGAATGATTGCTGTGCCAGGTTGTTACCCCACAGCGTCGCTCACTGCATTAAAACCATTAAAGTCATTATTAACCTCGATGTATCCGGTGATTAATGCCGTTAGTGGTGTCACTGGTGCGGGTCGTAAAGCGCAACTGCACACTAATTTTTGCGAAGTCAGCTTAACGCCATACGGTGTGTTAGGCCACAGACACCAGCCTGAAATTGCCATACATTTAGGCCAAGAAGTGATCTTTACGCCGCATTTAGGTAACTTTAAGCGTGGTATTTTAGCGACGATAACCGTACAACTAAAACCAGGTACCACCGAAGCCGATGTGATCAAAGCGTATAGCGTGTATGACAACGCACCCATCGTGACGGTAAAGCATAATCAATTTCCTAAAGTGGATGATGTCGTCAATACACCAAATTGTCATTTAGGTTGGAAATATGATGCCAATAGCGGTTATTTAGTGGTCGCCAGTGCGATTGATAATTTAATGAAAGGTGCTGCGAGCCAAGGGCTACAGTGCATTAAAATCCATTTCGGTGTGTAATCGGATCGCATTAGTAAAGGAATAAGAATCATGGCGACAAAATCTGTATTAGTATTAAAAGTGGGTGGTGCATTACTCCAGTGCGAAATGGGTATTGCGCGTTTAATGACAGCCGCAGCAGAAATGCTTGCTGCAGGTCAGCAAGTCATATTAGTCCATGGCGGTGGTTGCCTAGTTGACGAACAGTTAGCCGCTAATGGTAAAGAAACCATTAAGCTCGATGGTTTACGTGTCACGCCAGAAGACCAAATTCCTATTGTGGTTGGTGCATTAGCGGGCACATCGAACAAAATTCTACAAGCCGCGGCTGCTAAAGCGGGTATTGTGAGTGTGGGCATGAGCCTAGGCGATGGCAACACGGTAAGTGCCAAAATTAAAGATGAGCGTTTAGGCCTCGTTGGTGAAGTTGAGCCAAAAGACGCCACCTATTTAAACTTTATTTTAGGCCAAGGTTGGATGCCAATTTGTAGCTCCATTGCCATTTCTAGCCAAGGTAAAATGTTAAACGTTAATGCTGACCAAGCGGCAACTGCGTTAGCTAAATTGGTTAATGGCACCTTAGTTTTATTGTCAGATGTGTCGGGCGTATTAGACGGTAAAGGCCAGTTAATTAACTGCTTAAATAAAAGTGAAATTGAATACTTAGTCGCCCAAGGGGTGATTGAAAAAGGCATGAAAGTTAAAGTGGAAGCCGCATTAGAAGTCGCGCAATGGATGGGGAAACCCGTGCAGATTGCTTCGTGGCGTGATGCTGAACAGTTAAAAACCTTAGTCAAAGGTGGGTCCGTCGGGACTCAAATACAACCTTAATGGAGTAGTAGTCTATGCAGCACCTATTGTCGATAAAAGAGTTAACTCAATCTCAGCTTTTAGCCATCATTGAACTGGCTAAAAAAATTAAGAACACCCCTGCTGAGTACCGTCGCGCCTTAGATGGTAAAAGCGTTGTGATGCTATTTGAAAAACCATCATTGCGTACCCGAGTCAGTTTTGATATTGGCATTAATAAATTAGGTGGTCATTGCTTATACTTAGATCAACAAAATGGTGCCTTGGGCCAACGCGAATCGGTTGCTGACTTTGCCACTAACATTTCATGTTGGGCCGATGCTATTGTGGCTAGAACCTACTCGCATACCACGATTGAGCAATTAGCTGAACATGGCAGCGTACCTGTTATTAATGCCTTGTCAGACTTGTACCATCCGTGCCAAGCACTTGCTGACTTTTTAACGTTAGCCGAGCAGTTTGATGATGTGAGCCAAGCTAAACTGGCTTATGTGGGCGATGGTAACAATGTGACACACTCACTCATTTACGGTGCGGCTATTTTGGGCCTAACGATGACAGTGATTTGCCCTGAGGGCGCGTTCCCTGACGCATCAATCGTCAGCGAAGCACAAGCTTTAGCACAAAAAAATGGTGGCAAATTGACCTTAAGTGCTGACATTAATGCCATAGAAGGCCACGATGCTATTTATACGGATACGTGGATTTCAATGGGTGATGAAACACCGCTGGCGGATATAAAAGCCCGTTTTGCACCGTATCAAGTCAACCGTGCGTTAATGGCTAAAGCTGGGGCTAAATTCTTTATGCACTGCTTGCCTGCGCATCGCGGCGTGGAAGTGACCGACGAGGTGATGGACGGTGAAGGTTCATTGGTTTTACATCAAGCAGAAAACCGTATGCATGCGCAAAATGCAGTATTAGTCACCTTATTAAGTTAGTCTCATTATATAAGTCAATAGTGCCGTTGGCGTTATTAAATTAACTATATACGTAATCGATTTTAGGAAATAAACATGTCTAATGCAGTGAAAAAAACCGGCGTTAAAAAAGTGGTATTGGCGTATTCTGGTGGGTTAGACACCTCAGCCATTATCCCGTGGCTAAAAGAAACCTATGATAACTGCGAAATCGTCGCATTCTGTGCCGACGTAGGCCAAGGTGAAGAAGAGTTAGTGGGCTTAACTGAAAAGGCGTTAGCCTCAGGTGCCAGCGAATGTTATATCGTTGACTTAAAAGAAGAGTTGGTGGCAGATTACATTTACCCCACTATCGCAACGGGTGCTATTTACGAAGGTACCTATTTACTCGGCACTTCAATGGCGCGTCCAATCATTGCCAAAGCGCAAGTTGAAGTGGCCCGTAAAGTTGGCGCTGACGCGGTATGCCATGGCTGTACCGGCAAAGGCAATGACCAGGTACGCTTTGAAGGTTGTTTTGCGGCATTAGCACCAGACTTAAAAGTGATTGCGCCTTGGCGTGAGTGGGAAATGCGTAGCCGCGAAGACTTACTGGATTACCTCGCAGAGCGTAATATTAAAACCGCAGCTTCAGCGACTAAAATTTATAGCCGTGATGCAAACGCATGGCATATTTCCCACGAAGGTGGCGAGTTAGAAGATCCGTGGAACGAGCCATCAAAAGGCGTATGGACGTTAACCGTTGCCCCAGAAGATGCGCCAAACGAGCCAGAATATGTGTCGTTAGGCGTTAAACATGGCCGTATTACTCATGTAAACGATGAAGCTTTATCGCCATATGCTGCATTAATGACGTTAAACGACATCGCAGGTAAACACGGTGTAGGTCGTATCGACATTACCGAAAACCGTCTTGTAGGGATGAAATCACGTGGCTGTTACGAAACCCCAGGTGGAACGGTAATGTTTGCCGGTCTTCGTGCCATTGAAGAATTAGTCTTGGACAAAACCAGCCGTACGTGGCGCGAGCAAATTGCCGCCCAAATGTCACACCTAGTGTATGACGGTCGTTGGTTTACACCATTATGTAAATCACTTATTGCTGCATCTGAATCATTAGCCGAATCGGTTAACGGTGATGTGGTCATTAAGCTTTACAAAGGCCAAGCAACGGCTGTTAAAAAACGTTCGCCAAACAGCTTGTATTCAGAATCTTTTGCCACCTTTGGTGAAGATGACGTGTACGATCAAAAACACGCTGAAGGCTTTATTCGTTTATATTCGTTACCAAGCCGTATTCGCGCGCTAAACGCTAAATAGACAGTAAGCAAACAATATAAGGCGCTGCAAAGCGCCTTTCTTATAATCACTTTTGCTCATTTTTAAAAAAGTGATTATAACAAAGTTGATATCAACTACACCGACATCATTGAATTGTAATATCGAAAAAGAGGATACCGAAATGGCATTATGGGGCGGAAGATTTCAGGGCGAAACCAGTGCACTTTTCAAATTATTTAATGACTCACTGCCAGTGGATTACCGCTTATTTGAACAAGATGTTGTCGGCTCTATCGCATGGGCAGACGCTATTGCCAGTGTCGGGATTATTACGGCTAAAGAATGTATCGACTTAAAAGCGGCTTTAAATGAACTGCTGGTGGAAGTGGGTAATGATCCACAGGCCATTATCAGCAACGGCGCGGAAGATATTCACAGCTTTGTTGAACAAAAGTTGATTGCCAAAGTCGGTGACTTAGGAAAAAAACTGCATACAGGTCGTTCTCGTAATGACCAAGTCGCGACTGATTTAAAGCTATGGTGTAAAAAAGAAGGTGCAGCTTTGCTGGTACGTTTAGGTACATTGCATGCAGAGTTAGTTGCCCTTGCTGAACGTGAAGTTGATGCGGTTATGCCGGGTTACACCCATTTACAGCGTGCACAGCCGATCACCTTTGGTCATTGGGCGTTAGCCTATGTGGAAATGTATGAGCGTGATATTAGCCGCCTGCAAGATGCGCTTAATCGTGCCGATACCTGCCCATTAGGTTCAGGTGCGTTAGCGGGTACCGCCTATCCGATTGATCGTCATGCGCTCGCATCAGCGTTAAACTTTGCTCGCCCAACCTTAAACAGCTTAGACAGTGTGTCAGATCGCGACCATGTGGTTGAATTATGCAGCGCCGCATCAATTAGCATGATGCATTTAAGCCGTATGGCCGAAGACTTAATTTTCTTTAATTCTGGCGAAGCTAATTTTATCTCATTAAGTGATGAAGTGACCTCAGGCTCATCATTGATGCCACAAAAGAAAAACCCAGATGCACTCGAACTCATCCGTGGTAAAACAGGCCGTGTTTATGGCAGTTTAATGGGTATTCTCACCACCATGAAAGCGCTGCCATTGGCGTATAACAAAGACATGCAAGAAGACAAAGAAGGCTTGTTTGATGTGGTCGACAGCTGGGCTATTTGTTTAGACATAACTGCATTGGTGTTGTCGGGCTTAAAAGTAAATCGTCCGCAAGCGTTGGTGGCTGCTCAGCAAGGTTATGCTAATGCCACTGAGCTTGCAGATTATCTTGTTGCTAAAGGCATGCCGTTCCGTGAAGCGCACCAAGTGGTCGGCGAGGTTGTGGTATTTGCTATTGCTCAGCAAAAGCCGATTGAAGATCTCACCGTGGCCGAATTACAGCCGTTTGCCAACGTGATTAGCGATGACGTTTATCCTAACTTGACCATTGAAGCCTGTTTAGAAAAACGTGACGTATTAGGTGGCACCGCCATTAATCAAGTCAACGCAGCGATAGCGGCTAAAAAAGCTTAACTAACCTCAACTCTGGATGACCGTTTATTATCCAGAATTGAGCTTAAGTTCATCTTTGTGCCGCTCGACTCTGGACGACTACTTATAAAGCCCCGTGGACATAAGTCGACAGGGCTTTGTTGTTTTAATCACTCATGGTCGTGGCTTACGCTAGCGAGTTAACCTTGCCCGCTTATTCAATACTGCTGTCGGTTGATGATAGTTAATTGCTCAATCCTAATGCTTATATTCCGCAGTCTGTGTTATTACACGATGGCGCCCGCGCCAGTATTGTGCGGCCTAAATCCGCTTTAGCTCACCAGAACCTGTGGTCATAAAGCTTGAAGTAAAAGGGTTACGGGTTAATGGCGTCAGTGCGGCATTACATCATAAGCTTGCGGGTGGATCGGAGGCATTAATCAGCGGAACCATGTTGGATGCTGATGGTGAATGGATTATACAACTGAATGCCGAAGAGGATTGGGACGGCCCAATGGAGGTCCGTGTGACCTTTAGTGCTAGAGGCTAAAGGCAAATTGCAAACATTAAAAACCGCCATTGAGTATCGCCATCCTACGGCAACCATTACAGGCGTGGGAGAGAGACGTGCTGAGAGTAGCGATATGCTGATCCCCGTAAAACACGATGTTGAACAGGGTGATTATTATCGCTTAAGGAGCCATTTATATAGCGCAAGTAAACAGCCAATTGCGTGACTAACAGGCTCAGAAACGCGGGTGGAAGGTTCAGTGGTGATGGATCTTAAAGCGTATAAAGGGAGGGGGTCGCACAACACTAAGCCCCTTATGTTCTAAGCACATTTGTATTGGATCGTCGTCCTGCAGCGCCTAGCGAATTAACTCAGTATGGTCACAGTGAAGAGGCAGCCTACAAGTTAGGTGACTTTGCTGTTGAGTCGTTGTCTGATGAGCCATAGCAAACAGATGAACACGCAATACCGCGTCTTGAGTTTATGCAAAAATGGCGGGTGATTAATACCGACTTGATTTGTCCTGATGTTTACCTAAATAGCCCTTTATTGTGTTGGCGCACAATAGAGGGCTTTTTATGGGTATTTTTAACATCAACAGGCTCTTTTTTTAATCGGTTCTATACTAATTGAAATCACTTATATTTAATCAGGCTAACTGGGAGAAGCTATGTTTTTAGATTATTTTGCGCTCGGCATTCTAGTGTTTGTGGTGATATTTATTTTTTACGGCATTATTGCTATTCATGATATTCCCTATGAGATTGCGAAAAAACGTAATCATCCACAACAAGATGCACTGCATATTGCTGGCTGGGTGAGTTTATTTACCTTACATGCTATTTGGCCATTTTTATGGATTTGGGCCACGTTATACCGCGAGGATAGAGGCTGGGGCTTTAGTGATTCAAGAACACGTGAGCTGGTACTTGAAGGTGAAGTTAAAGAGTTAATTAATCATGTTAGCTTATTAACTGAGCGCTTAGCGGTATTAGAACAACGCTCTGCCGTAGTGAACAATCCTCCTCAATCAGATGAAAACCCACCAGAGGTATAATTATGGATTTATTACTCATACTGACTTATGCCGCATTTTGTATCGCCATTTTTAAAATATTTAAAATCCCCTTAACCAAATGGACCGTACCTACCGCTATTCTTGGTGGGATTATTTTAATTGGTACATTATTGATTTTAATGAATTATAACCATCCTTATTCGCGGTTTGCTCGTGAGTATTTTGTTACTATTCCGATTGTGCCCGCGGTAAAAGGTTTGGTAATAGAGGTTAATATTAAGCCGAACATGCCCATTAAAGAAGGTGAGATATTATTTAAAATAGATCCAACACCTTACCTTGCGGTTGTTAAGCAAAAACAGGCGGCTTTAAAAGAAGCTGAACAACAAGTGCCACAGCTAGAGGCTGCATTTCATATTGCAACCGCTAAAGTTGAGCAAGCAAAAGCAGATAAAGATCGTACTGAGTCAGCTTATCGTCGTTATGACGAAGGTCGAAAAAAAGCGGGTCGTAATTCTCCTTTTAGTGAACTTGAACTCGATAATCGCCGTCAGTTATACATTGCCTCATTAGCGAAACTGGATGCCGCTTTAGCAGAGGCGTTACGTACTCGTTTGGCTTATGAGTCAAATATTGATGGGGTTAACACCAACGTTGCTGGCCTTGAGGCTGAGTTAGTTAAGGCTGAGTATGACTTGCAGCAAACCGTGGTCAGGGCTCCTGCCGATGGGCTCGTTACTCAGCTTGCTCTGCGTGAAGGGGTGATGGCAGTGCCTTTACCATTGCGTCCTGCGCTAACCTTTATTCCAGATGAAACCCGTTATTTTGCCGGTGCTTTTTGGCAAAACTCTTTGTTACGGCTCAAAGAAGGTGATGAGGCTGAAGTGATTATTGACGCCATGCCGGGGCAAGTGTTTAAAGGTAAGATAGCCAAAGTGCTGCCAGCTATGGCAGAAGGCGAAATCCAATTTAGTGGTAATTTACAGTCATCGAATAAATTATTCCAACGTGGTCGGGTGATAGTGCTAATTGAGTTAGAGGATGATGCGGCTAGGCAGTCTTTGCCTGTAGGAGTCTCTGGACAGGTAGCGATTTATACCGAGCATTTTAGTCACGTTGCAGTAATGCGTAAGGTGTTATTAAGAATGCAAGGTTGGCTAAATTATCTATTTGCCGAAGGCCATTAGTCTTGTTGTATGAGGGCGTTTGTGACGGATGACTATGACACATAAATGATCGGGATTATGGAGTCTGTGCTTGTTGTATTTGGTTTCGCCCGCCTTGTTTGGCGCAATACAGCGCTTTGTCTGCGCGACTAAAGCGATCTTTCATTGAGCAGTCTCCGTCGGTTAATATGCTGCTGCCGATAGATATTGTAATCTTAATGCTCTGATTTGTGTTAATGATATGAAAATTGGTATGAAAAAGCCCGATACAATGTATCGGGCTTTTTGTTAGCAGTTTGGTAAGCGATTACACTTTAGTGAGTGCGCTTGTTAACTCGCTAGGTTTCATCGGGATTTTACGTAAACGTACACCGACTGCATTGTAGATTGCATTGGCAATCGCTGGGGCAACAGGGGTTACTGCTGGCTCACCTAATCCAGAAGGTGGCATTTTGCTTGGGATAAACTCAATTTTAACGTCAGGAGTTTGACCTAAGCGCAGAGGGGTATAGGTATTGAAGTTTGAATCTTTATACTGACCATTAAGCAGTTCAGTACCTTCGTATAACGCCATGGACAATCCCCATAATGCCGCGCCCTGACACTGCGCTTCTGCGCCATTGGGATCAACAATAATACCGGCATCGATGGCGATATAAAGCTTTTGCACATTGACAATACCGTTGCTTTTGTCGACATGGACCTGTACCGCGCACGATACCCATGTTGGCATATCACGTTCTTGACCAAAGGTTGATGCTATTCCAAGCGCGGTATCTTTGGCTTGAGGTGTGCCCCAACCGATCATCTCGGCTGCTTTTTTGAGTACTACGGCTTGGCGCGCAGCGCCGCCTTCGGCAACAGGCGTACTACCGGCATTGCGGCCTTCGGCGATCAGCATGTCTAAACGGAACTGCAATGGATCTTTACCTGCATGATGGGCTGCTTCATCCATAAAGCTTTCAACGGCCCAATTAGTCCAACCGGGCCCTACTGAACGTAACCAACCCGGTCTAAAAGTAGCCATGGCAAGATCGTTTGATACCGCCCGTACTTTTTGTGCGCCAACGCTATACCAATGGTCTGCGCCTGCAATTGAAAACGGATCATAGGGTTCGCCATTGGTGCCTTTTGGCATAAAGCCTGGCACTAATGCTTGGGTTGGCCAACCTGCAGTGGCGTGATGTTCCATGGCGGTAACGATTTTTTTATCGTCAAAGGCCATTTTTAGCTGCTGTACTGAAGCTGATCGCGCGCTATCAAATAGCATGTCTTGTGGGCGCGTTAGCACCATTTTAACCGGTTTTCCGCCTAATGCTTTAGAGGTTAATGCGGCCGGAATAGTATAATCGCCGTTAAGTCTACGGCCAAAGCCGCCACCTAACATATAGCTACGAATAACAATGTTAGCTTCATCTTCGCCTAATGCTGTGGCTAGTACGGGTAGCGTAAGTGACTGCCACTGAGTACCTGAATGCACTTCCCATACGCCATCTGGGTTTTTAAAGACCAAGGCATTAAGGGGTTCCATTTGTGCATGCAATACCGTGCTGGTGATATATTCTTCGGCAATAGTGCTGCTGGCGCTGGCAAAAACGGGCTCAGTG
Organism: Shewanella sp. S1-49-MNA-CIBAN-0167; assembly: GCF_040310145.1. NCBI lineage: Bacteria > Pseudomonadati > Pseudomonadota > Gammaproteobacteria > Alteromonadales > Shewanellaceae > Shewanella > Shewanella sp. S1-49-MNA-CIBAN-0167. Next base: position 20,165 of record NZ_JBEOPO010000001.1, read on the forward strand.
TTACTATTGCCAGTGTCTAAAATACTGCCTTTGGTTTGATCGCCAAGCAGTGTTTTACCATGGGCAATAATATCTGCTTCAGACACGTTTGCTGTTTCACCCGCATCCCATGTAACCTTAACCAGTTTTGAGGCCTTTTGCACCGCAGTAAAGCTGCTGGCGATTACCATTAACCAACCAGGTACGCTGCCACTGGCATCGTCTAGCACGATCGTTTGCTGATAACCCTTTACTGCTTTTGCGGCTGAGTCATCAAACTTAACCACTTTAGATCCATAACGGGTCGGGGGTAAAATCGGGTTGGCGTATACCATGCCATCGACTTTAGCGTCGATACCAAATATCGTTTTACCGTTGGTTTTGTTGGCGATATCAAGAGAGGTTACTTGCTGGCCGACCAGTTTTAGGTCTGCATTGGGCTTAAGCGGCAGGGCTTTCAGTTCTTCTTCAGTAAACTGACGCGTTAAGCCCTGAGTCACTAACTCACCATAAGACAGCTCGCCTTTACTTGAGATGATTTTCCCATTACTGGCTTTACAGTCTTGTGGCGCAAGGCCCCATTTTTTAGCGGCAGCTTCAATTAACGCAGTACGACCGGCGGCGCCTGCTTGACGATATACCGGCCAACTTTGCGAAATAGACCAACTACCACCAGTGACCATGTAACCCCAGCGTGGGTCACTGTCGACATGGATAATTTCAATATCATCCCATGACGCTTCTAGCTCATCAGCAAGAATCCGCGCAATAGCGGTGCCGACATGTTGGCCCATTTCTGAGCGCATAATGTTGACTTTAATTTTGCCTGCGGTGTCGATTGAATACCACAATGAAGGTTCGTAAATATCGCCTTCACTCGGGAGTATTTTACCGTCTGGGCTGGCAGGATCCATTGCCGCCATCAAGTGACGAGGAAAACCAAAACTGACACCGACAGCTGTCATGGCAATTAAAAAACCGCGGCGGCTCATGCCAACCGATCCACGTTTAGGCAGTCTGCTCATCGTTGCTCTCCTTGGTTGCGTTTGCGGCTTCATGAATGGCGCTACGAATACGAACGTAGGTCATACAGCGGCATAAATTTCCGCCCATCACAGCGTCAATGTCTTTGTCTGAAGGCTTTGGAATATCTTTTAATAATGCCGCCGCTTGCATAATTTGGCCCGACTGGCAGTAACCACATTGTGGCACTTGCAGCTTTTGCCAAGAAATTTGCAATGGATGGTCGCCTTTTTCTGAAAGACCTTCAATCGTGGTGATTTCGGCCCCTTCAACTGACGATATTGGGGTAATGCATGACCGTGTTGCTCGGCCGCCAACATGGACTGTGCAGGCACCACAAGTGCCAATGCCGCAACCAAACTTGGTGCCGGTCATGTTGAGTTCATCGCGAATTACCCACAGTAGAGGCGTATCACTCTCTACGTCGGCAGTCATCGGCTTGCCGTTTAAAATAAATTTTGCCATTGTCACTTCTCCAGTGAATTAGTGCTCAAATCGGGGTTGATTGCGGATCTCGCCCACTTGTTGTTGTAATTTCGGCCAGGTACTTTCCCCAGCGGTTTGACGCAAATAGGCTGCTATTGCGCTAATATCTTTATCGCTCAGCGCATCTCGGAATCCTGGCATTACCACGCCGCGGATCCCTTGATCGTTACGTACGCCATCGAGTATTACGTTAATCAGGTTAGTTGGAGCATCAAGATGGGTCGCCGAACCGATAGTAATCAATGGACGGCCTTTAACTAATTGGTCGCTATTGTAGTGGCATGCTTGACAAGCAGAAGCATACAAACGCGCGCCTTCATCAATCCGTAGATCCGGTTGTTGATGCTGCGCCGTTATTGCCGCCTGTAAAGTGCTGCTCGTTTGTGACTGGTCAGTTTTGTTCGTGCCGGCAAGATCGGCAAAATAACCGCTAATGGCCTGAAGATCGCTGCTGGGGAGCGCAGATAATCCTTTGTGCATCACCGGCGCCATTGGGCCTGCCGCACTGCCGTGATAAGGCGAGTTACCTGTGGTGAGGTATTCGTAAAAGTCTTGCGAACGCCAAGGGATCGGTGAAGTACTTGTTGAGGTTAATGACGGTGCTATCCAGCCATCAATGGCTGCGCCTTGGTACATTTGTGCATATTTTTCGCCGCCCAGTGCATTACGCGGAGTATGACATGCACCACAGTGAGCAATACCTTGAGCTAAATAAGCGCCACGGTTCCATTTGGCAGATTGCTGGCTGTTAACCTCAAAAGGTTGAGTGTCTGCAAACAGCAGTTTCCAACCGGCTTGAAACCATCGGATATTGAGCGGGAATGGAATACCGTTGTCTTTTTTGACTTGGCTGACGGCTGGGACTGACGTCATGATGTAAGCATAAATAGCACTAATGTCATCGTCGGTCATTTTATTAAAGTGCTCATAAGGGAACGCCGGTAATAAATGATGTCCATCACGACTTACACCAGTGCGCATAGCGCGACTAAAAGCCGCTTCTGACCAGTTACCAATACCTGTTTCGACATCTGGGGTAATGTTACTTGAATAAATGGTGCCAAAATCAGTGTGCATTTCATAGTTACCGGCATAAGCCGTACCACCGGGCGGGGTGTGACAAGTACTGCAATAACCTGCTGCGGCGAGGGTTTTGCCTTGTTCGATAACCTGTGGCGAATAATCTGTTTGAGCGGGTATGACGGGGTCAATTGCAGGATTCCAAGCGTATAAACTGAATAAGCCGAGTCCAACAATAGCTGCGCCACATACGCCGTAAACGATGCGTTTTAGCATATTACATTGCCTTATTTTAAATAAAAAATGGTATTAAGAAGGGAATATCTCATCTCACGTTCCCTGTTCGACGTTGTATTATTATTGTGATTGGTCAAATATTAATCCTAAGCAAGGGAAGACCCTTTGTCCAGCAATGATATTAACTTATCTGTTTATGTCTTAGCATCACATAATACATCAGCAATGTGATGAGTGACACGTGGATTGAGAAATAATGAGCTTTAGTTAATCTGCTGTTAACTAACCGGTTTATAGGTTGACGCTATGTTGCGGTAATCTTAGGGATCTATCAGTAATGTCAGCGGCCAAACTGCATTGACCGGCCGTTGGAGACGCTGACTAAAAAAACTATTTAACCTCAATTAGGGTTAATAGATGGGATAAATAAGCCAAAATGAGCATATTTACCGTTAATACGATTGCTTTAAGGTATGCGGCGACGTTACTCGGCGATTCACTTATCTGTGGCCTGCCGGTTTCATCGTCATAGCGAGCGTTAATGTCGTCGTTATTTTCCTGGGTGGTTATTTTTTACAGCGATTATTTGCACAAGTGATCATTTTTTGCAGTAATAATTATGCCACCAGAGGTCGTTACTGCGTTATCAGATCACTGATTGAGGATTGTTTTTAAGGTTTATTGACAATCTACTTGTATTACCCGAGCACATTCGGGATAATTAATACAAATCATTATCATTTGCATTAATTATCTTGAGACCTTATCAAATGGAACTTGTCAGTGTATCTTCTTTATGGCTTGGTTGTTTGTTTGCCTATTTGGCATCTGATAAACAGCAGCTTATCAGTTTTCCTTTGCCTAAATTACTGTCTTGGAGTTTATGCGGTATAGCGGTGTTGTTCGCTTTGTGGGGATTTAGCCATTCTTACAGTGTATTAGTGGCCAGTTTAGTGGTGCTGATTTGTATGATGACCATGTGGATATTACTGGTGCTGGTGGCGTCGCATTATAAAGGTCGCAGTATTTGGGTGAGCTCGTTAGGCTTTGCGCTATTTGTCAGTATCGTGCTGGTTGGGGTTAAATAATCATGTGGCCTAAGTCATTTTCGGCATTTTTTTGGGGATTATTATTGGCAATCAGTTTAATGCTCATGGTATTTCGGATCTTACCTGTGGATGTCGATGTAAAACTCTTTGTCGGGCTTATGCTGGGTTTTTGTATGTGGGTTATGGTGATGGCATTTTGTTATAGCCGTAATAGCGCAAAGGCCGCCAGCTTGGTGTGTGCAAAATGGCTTGTGGCCAGTAGCCTTATCAATGCATTGTTATTTTTTTCTCAAACCTAAGTCATGAATACCTCAATGAAATCTGATTCTCCCGTACAGCACAAAGTCATTAAAAACCTTATCGAAGCCCACAGTTGGCTTGGGTTAATTATTTCACCGTTATTATTTTTGGTATTTTGGGCCGGCGCCGTAACCTTATTTCACGACGAAATAACGCAATGGGCCATCACCCCGCATCATCCTGTCGATAACAGCCAAGCAGACATACCACTAGCGACATTAGTTGAGCAAAAGTTGGCTGAATATCCGCTTGATTATAATGGCCGTTTTCGGATAAATATGCCGACCCAGCTAGTACCTTATTATATTTTTTACTTTGATATAGTGGGAGACGCTCCACAATCAGCGCCTCAATCCATGGCGATATTGGTTGATCCTAAAAACGGTCAAACTGTTGCTGGCAAAGATGACTTTTATCTATCGCAATTTATTTATCGCTTGCATTACAACCTCGATCTGCCCGGTGGCAGTTATCTGATTGGTATGGTGACACTGATCTTTTTATTTGCATTAGTGTCGGGGATTTTTATTCACGCCCGCAAATTGCTAAAACAGTTCTTTTTGTATCGGGTCGATAAACAGCGTCGCGATAAACTGCTCGATCTTCATACCGTAGCAGGGGTGATGACACTGCCCTTTACCTTGATGTATGCACTAAGCGGCTTGATCCTTAACTTGGCCATAGTGTTCCAGCTGGCTTTTGTGGTGTTTATTTACCAGGGCGATCGACAAGCATTATTTAATGATGCTGGCTTTAACCGTATCAGCGAACCGCGCAGTGAAAAATCACTGGATATGAGCAATGCGTTTACCTTAATTGAACAAACTAAACAGCAATCGAATTTTGAATTACGCAATATTATTTTCCATCATTACGGCGCCGATAATGCTCTGGTGCAAGTGCGTGGAACCGACACGGCTAATTTTGCCCAACGTGATGAAGTGACTTATCGCGTCCAAGATAGCAGTGTGATGAATAAGGTTAATGTCGATAATTACAATGTATTCCGCCAAGGTAGAGATGTATTAGTGACATTGCATTTTAGTAACTTTGCCGGGGTAGATATCCGCATTTTGTACTTTATATTGGCAATGGCCATCAGCGCCATGATTGTCGCGGGCAATATGCTGTGGATTAATAAACGCCGTGCTCAGCGTCAGTCTTCGCCGCGCAGTATTGCTATTGTGACCGCGATGACGATTGGTGGTTGCGGCGGCATTATTGTGGCGACAGCCGTTGGCTTTTTGTGTGAAAGACTATTGCCAGCAACCTTGCCAGGGCGAAGCGAATGGCTGGTTGGTTGTTTTGTGGCATCGTTAGTAGCGGTGATCTTGTATAGCATTAAGGTGAATGATACTAAGCGGCATATTAGTCAGTTATTGCTACTGACCAGTGGCATATTAGTGGTCACCATTGCTGCAGATTGGCTGATGTTCTCTGAGCAAATAATGGCGTTATGGCAAACTGGTTATCATGGGGTAATCGGGGTACAGATTGGGATGATGTTGGTTACGGCAGTGTGTTTATGGACCGCATGTCAGTTAGGCGGGTACCGCCATTCATTGTCATCGATGCCTGAAAATAGTACGCCCACCAGTGGACAATAAACTAACGTTAGATTGATGTGATTTAGCCTGCAGGGAAACGACCGCAGGCTAATCATTCACTGAACTCATTTAGGGTAAATCAAAAACGAGTGCCGTTGACTGAGTGTCTGATGGGTTAATAAAGGTCACTGTGGACATGTCAGTGAGTTTTGCGCCATCACCTGCACTCAGCGGTTGATCTTCAATGCTCAGTTCGCCAGCGACTTGATGAACATACACTTTACGGTCAGTCGCAATCTGATAGGTTATTTTAGATTTAGGCGCCAAAATCAGTTGTGACAATGTCGCATTTTGCTTGATCTGCAAAGTACCGTTTTCACCTGTTGGTGTGGCAATCGTGGTCAAGCCCAATGTTTGACCAAAGTTTTTTTGCTGGTATCTCGGTGTATTGCCTAAGGTATTAGGCTGGATCCAAATTTGTAAAAACTTCAGTGGTTCAGTGTTTGATGCATTGTATTCACTGTGGGTAATACCGCTGCCAGCAGACATTAATTGAAACTCACCCGCAGGCAATACTTCCACATTACCTTCACTGTCTTTATGGACGATAGAGCCCTCAAGGACATAGCTGATAATTTCCATATCACGATGGCCATGAGTCGCAAACCCTGCTCCGGGCGTAACGCGGTCATCATTGATGACTCGCAGCGCTGAAACCCCCATATGCTGTGGATCGTAATAGCTACCAAATGAGAAACTGTGCTTGCTGTCCAGCCAGCAAAATTTGGCTTTACCGCGTTGATTTGCATGACGTAATGAGATCATAACTTTCTCCTAAAGAGCCATTAAAAAGACTAAGCCGATATTTATTTAAGCTAATTTAGTGGCAATGGTGTTATCGATTGCGACTTTACCTGAGCCAGACAGCGCAAGTGACACACTGGCAGCTAACAGTGCTAATGCAAATTCATAACCATTGTTAGCCATAAATAAACCGTTGGTTAAATGCACACTGACAATGGCGATAATCATAGTAAAAGCCAACACCACCGCTGATGGGCGAGTCAGTAAACCCAATAGAATAAATAATCCACCAACCAATTCAGCGCTGCCGGCTAAGAAGGCCATTAATACGCCAGGCTCAATGCCAATTGATGCCATCCATTGTCCAGTGCCTTCAAGGCCATAACCACCAAACCAACCAAATATTTTTTGCCCGCCGTGAGCCATAAAAATAATCCCAATAGGTAAGCGTAATGCTAATGTGCTGAAACCTGCAGTAGAGTGGGTGATGTTTTTAGCGAGTGCTTTCATGGTATGTATCCTCAATAAGGTTAAACATTGTGTGTTTGAAGTGAGCCTGTCTCACTGATTGATGATGAGTATATTGGTACTTGATTGAATAAAAAATCGGAATAAACTGAGGTAATAGTTCAATTTTTTTGAATATGGAGAAGGTCATGCAAAACCCGATTACTATTGATGCATTACGCGCCTTAGATGCCATTGAGCGTAAGGGCAGTTTTGCTGCCGCAGCGGCATCTTTATATCGAGTGCCGTCGGCCTTGACCTATACCATCAAAAAACTTGAAGAGGAAATGGGTGCGGCCTTGTTTGACCGCTCAAAACAGCGAGCGCAATTAACCCCTGCAGGTAAGTTAGTGCTCGAGCATGGGCGAGAAATTTTATTGGCGACAAATCGGTTAATTGATTCGGTACAGCAACTCGAGTCTGGCTGGGAAAATGAAATTCGCTTATCGCGCGATACCATTATTTATCAGAGACCATTGTTTAATTTGATCGAGCAGTTTAATCAACTAGAGCACAGTGTTGATATTACCTTAGATGTTGAAGCGGTTGGTGGCGGTTGGGATGCACTGCACAGTCGCCGCGCCGATATTGTCATTGGCGCGTCAGGCGAGCTACCAAGAGGAGTATTTCAAACCCATAAAATGGGTGAAGTTGAATTTGTGTTTGCCGTAGCGCCGCATCATCCGCTGGCGTTTGTGGATGGCATGTTGGATGCCGACAGATTGACACATTATTCGGCGCTGGTGGTGGCCGATACTTCACAGCTTTTGCCTATTCGCGATAACGGTATCTTTAAAAGTAAGCAGATGATCCGCCTTAATACCATGGAAGCTAAAATTGCGGCGCAAGTGCAAGGGTTGGGCATTGGGTTTTTACCGCGGCATATGGTGCAATCATACCTTGATAGTGGTCAACTAATTGAAAAGCCATGTTCAATCCCAAGGCCCAATCAAAGTGTGTATATTGCTTGGCATAAAGATCATCAAGGGCGCGCCTTTGACTGGTTTGTTGAACACCTACCTAAAGTGAATTGGGGATTGAGTTAACTTATTTGTATTGCTCATGGGCGTATGACGATGCCCTTGAGCGTGTTGATACGATGATGGTGTCGACATTAAGCCGTTGCTTGTGATGCCATCATTGGTGAATGTTGGATTACAAATCCTCAGCGGCTGCACGTTAAATTAACATCCATTTATACAAGATGCTTAGTTAACTAATTGGTGATATTGTGACCTTTCTGAATTTATCTTTATCGCAACCGATGACATCATGATAAAACATTTAATGGATTACCTTCGCTTAGTGCTGTTTGTTTGTGGCGTATTGATTGGTATTCAAGTTCCCGGTTTTGTTGACCAATACGGCCAGCGACTCGAGGCGCACCAGCTTGAAGCTAAGCTAAGTTTGGCTGAGTTTCAGCACGATGCGGACCGCTTTTTTGGTGGGGATATCAATAAACTGATCCGCCATTATCGACAAAATAATGATCCAGTATTTAGTGCTGGCGGTGAAAGTATCGAGTCTATTTATCAACGTTATGTGTCATTAACCGATGCATTAACACGGTTTCGTCAACACAGTTACAGTCCCTATCAACAAGTGATCCTTACGCCAAAAAAAGACATTCAAGCTGAGGTGTGGCAAAACTATTCCCATGTGATTTTGTTAAAACCAGAAGCCATTGCGATTGGTATGTTATTGGGGCTGTTGATCTCGATTTTATGTGAATCCGTATTATCTATTCTATTTCTGGGCTGCCGTAAGGTATTGGCGCCAAGATAACCTATCGTTTTAACTAATAATTAAGGAAATAATTATGATCGCTAAAGGACAATCGCTACCAAAAGCTACATTAAGCCAACTGACTAAAGACGGTATGGTTAACCACGATGTGACTGAGTTATTTGCCGGTAAAAAAGTGGTGTTGTTTGCCGTGCCTGGTGCATTTACACCAACCTGTTCAGAAGCCCATTTACCTGGCTTTGTGGTATTGGCAGACGAATTTAAAGCCAAAGGCGTTGACTTAATTGCTTGTGTTGCGGTTAACGATGCATTCGTCATGAAAGCCTGGGGCGAAGCACAAAATGCATCTGAATTGATGATGCTTTCAGACGGTGATGCCAGCTTTACTAAAGCATTAGGCTTAGAAATGGATACCGCAGGTTTTGGTGGTGTTCGTTCACAACGTTATGCCATGGTGATCGACAATGGTGTAGTGACTTTACTTAATGTTGAACAAGGTAAGTCATTTGAAGTCAGCACCGCAGAAGCTGTGATGGCGGCACTATAATCTATACATAATAGGTTATTAGAGATAAAAAATGGGCGCCCAATGTGGCGCCCATTTTTATATTCGAACGTGATAGACGTTTAAGCCTTCCCAGCGGCAATGCCTAAGTTTTGTTCTATATTGTTGACGCTGTTGCTGACTTCTAATGCAATGGTTTCGCTTTGTTCAAAGGCGTGTTTTGCTCGCAGCAGTAAACTGTCCATGGCAACCACAAACTCGTCAAGATGATGCACTTGTTGGTTTGCGTGTTCACTCCCTTGACAGGCACTCTTTGCCATGGCGCTGGCCTGTTGTTGTACTTGCTGAGCAAAGGTTAACAAGCTTTGGGCCCGGCTTTTTTGCTGTTCTGAAGCCTCGCTAATGTCATTTACACTGTGACTCAGCGCGGCATTCGATGTCGTTAACTGGGTTAATATTGCCATGATGTCCTTGAGCGATAACTGGGTACGGTGGGATAAGTTGCGAACTTCATCGGCCACAACAGCAAACCCGCGTCCTTGTTCACCGGCTCTTGCGGCTTCGATGGCGGCATTGAGTGCCAGTAAGTTAGTTTGATCGGCAATATTACCTATCACATCGACAATTTTAGCCGCATCACTGACCGAGGTGCTTAGCTGGGTTAGCGAGTGGTTACATTGATCCACTTTGGTCAATGTATGTTCTGTAGCAGTTAATACGCCTTGTGCCTCTTGTTGACTGGCCAGCATGTCATTCATGGTCTGTTGTGCGCTTGCTGTTAGCGCACTAGACGACCGGTTTACTTTATTGGCTAATGCAATTAAATCAGCAGTTTGCCCCTGTGCTTGCTGTACGACTGTTTGTGTTTGTTGGGTGCTGTTTGATAACGAACCAATTCGGGTCACTAATTGGCTTAATGACTGTGAAACCTGGATCATATTGTGTTTTTGCTGTTCATCATCTTGTTCAAATCGTTGCAGCAGTCGGTTAAAGTGTGCCGCAATCTGGCCGGTTTCACATTGGCTTGTTACCGGTAACGGTTCACGTTGGTTAGACTCGCTTAACATCGAGAACGCGCGATTTAAGCGTCGTAACGGGGTGACCACTCGGCGTTGCTGCAAGATGAAGTAACTCACCGAAAACAACGCTAGCAAGGTCACCATGCCATACAGCAACCATTGTAAGTTGAGCTTTAATTGTTGGTCTGTTTGAGTTTGCCTATTTGCTAGGGTCACTAATTGCTGCTCGACTTGGCTGGTGGCGTTAATCAGTGCGGTTTGCACCGTTTGGTTGTCGGCGATCATCTGCTTGGTATTGGCGACTTCTTTGCTGTAGCGTTGGGTCAAACTAAGTAATTCAGCACGTGGCGTTTCGCCAACTTCAATGCGTTCGGGTTCATCATCACCTAAGGCAAACTCATCCACTGCTTCGGTGCGGTAAATCCTTAATAAGGGTAGACTTTGTAGTTTATCGTGCCAGGTATTAAGCGCACTAATGGAGAAGTTAACACTGTTGGTCACGCTGGTATCTTGGTCTATCAGTAGGGTCTGAGTTTGCTGCGATAATGGGTAAACCAAGCTGGGTAATTCAAGGCTGAGGGCTAGGTATTGCTGTGCGATGTTGTTGCCTTGGCGGGCGGATTGAGCATAACGGCTTAAGTTGCGATTGTAATCGAGCATCTCTGACTCAGCAAAGGCCAGTAATTGACGCGGGTTACCTGCCAATTTACCCGCGGCGCGGTATTTAGTGTCTAAGTCGCCAATTAATTGGGCCATTAACTCGATCAGCGAGGCGCTGCCTAATTGTGGATGCGCTTGGTGTAATTGGGTGATGCTGACGGTGATACTGGTGATGTCGGCGCGCGCCTGTTCTAGGTAGTTGCTTTGTCCTGTTCGTAGGTAATTGTTGATGTTATTGCGCACATCGTACTGAAACGTATGTTGGATCCGCTGTAAGTTTTGATTGAGCTGCTCGCTCACTTGGCGTTGTTGGTTACTCCACAACACGGTTGCGGCTAATAAGGCTGCAAGGAGTAATAATAACGCTGATGCACTAAGTGATAATGTTGATATTTTCATGCTACCCAGACTTCAGATAAAGACCATTATGAGTATTTTATGGCACTAATGTTACCGTTTATCGTGTGGGATGATTATTGATTTCGAGGGAGCCGTAAAACCGTTTAAATTGAGTCACTACATTGTTTTGTGATTTATTTTTGAGTTCACGCACATTGATCGCGACATTTTCAGCGCGACATTTTCAGCACGACACCTTCATCAAGACATTGGAATAGCTGCGTCTTCATCAAGACATTGAAATAGCAGCGTCGTGATAGCTGAATTATGTAAGTTTAGCTGTATCGGCGTTTGCTGATTAACGGCAGCCATACTTGTGCTTTTAATCCACCTTGGGGACGGTTAGACAGTTTTACCTTGCCATGATGACGGTCAATAATGCGTTTAATAATGGCTAAGCCTAAACCAGAGCCAACACTGCCACGGGCTGAATCGCCTTGGGTAAAGGGTTGAAACAGTGCCTCAACTTTAGTTTCATCAATGCCTGGGCCATTATCTTCAACGCTAAAACAGACTGCATTACCTTGATGGTACGAGCTTATTTTTATCCAGCCATTACCATATCGAAAGGCATTCTCAACTAAATTACTCAACACCCGTTTAATGGCCACACTATCCATCGCGATGTCGGGACAGTCTGCTAACGACAATTCTATCGTCTCTTCACGGTGCGATTCTTGTTGGCTAATTTCTTGTATTAGGCGGTTAATTTGATCTGGCTCGCGCACGCCTTCCTGGTCGTTACGAATGTAAGCAATAAATTGGTTAATAATTGCATCCATGTCTTCAATGTCGGTGACGATGCCTTCTTTTAAATACTGGTCATCGTCGACCATCATTTCAGACGCTAACCGAATACGAGTTAAGGGTGTACGCAAGTCGTGTGAAATACCAGCCATCAATAAGGCACGGTCTTGTTCAAGTTGCTTCATGCTGTTGGCCATTTGGTTAAAAGCATGGGTTACTTCAACAATTTCGGTTGAACCACTTAACGGCAGCATCGGCGGGAAATCGCCCTTTGATACGGCAAATGCCGCTTTTTGAAGTCTTTTTAACGGCCGGTTTTGCCGGCGGGCAAACAACCAGCCACCGGCGACACTGAGCGCGCCAATCACTAATAAATATAAGGTCAACGGCGATAGATCAGATTCGTTAATGCTGGTCAGCGGCACTTTTATCCACAAAGAAGGTGCTTGCGGTGGCTTAATCCATACATCGAGTTTGTCACCCTGCGAAAAACGCACTTCGGCTTCGCCGCCCAAATACACCGACATTTGCTCAGATAGAAAACTGTAATAAGTGGCTTGATTTAGTCCAGCGTCTTGAGCTTGTTTGAGGTTGTAAACCGTCATGCCATCGTCACGAACTTTGGCATTTAAGGCATCAACCATGGTGAGGTGTTCACGGCCAACATCGACACCATCAACAAATAAAATATTGATTTGGCGGGCAATCAGTTGGTTGATTTGCTCGTAACTGGGTTTGATAAAGTAAACGGCGACAGACCAGTAAGACACTAATTGATTAATCAGCAATAAGCTGCCAATCAACAATACCGTCTGACTAAAAGCGCTTCGGGGTAAAAAGCGTTGCCACCATTTTAACTTCAGTTTCATGGCTTACTTACGCGTGGTGCCGTCGGGTACAAATACGTAGCCAAGGCCCCACACAGTTTGAATATAGCGAGGGTTGGCGGCATCTTTTTCAATTAAACGACGTAGGCGTGATACCTGAACATCAATTGAACGCTCAAGAGCGGAATAATCACGACCTCTGGCAAGGTTCATTAACTTGTCACGAGACAAGGGTTCACGAGGATGGTTAACCAGCACTTTTAATACCGCAAATTCACCACTGGTGAGGGCAATACTCTCATCGCCATGAAACATTTCGCGGGTGGCAAGGTTTAGTGAAAATTCACCAAAGGCAATCACTTCTTCTTGCTGCGCTGGCGCACCAGGGACTTCGGCAATTTGACGCCGCATTACGGCTCTAATACGCGCGAGTAGTTCGCGCGGGTTAAACGGCTTAGGTAAGTAATCGTCTGCGCCGAGCTCGAGGCCGATAATACGGTCGACTTCATCGCCTTTTGCGGTCAGCATCACAATCGGAATAGGGTTCTCTTGCTGGCGTAAACGGCGACAAATTGATAAACCGTCTTCACCGGGTAGCATCAGATCGAGTACTAAAAGATGAAAGTTTTCGCGCTCAAGTAATCTATCCATTTGTTCGGCATTGGCTGCACTACGAACTTGGAAGCCTTGCTCTATCAAGTAACGCTCTAATAATGAACGTAATCTCATATCGTCATCGACGACGAGAATCTTCGAGGTTTCTTGGCCCATGAAATATCCTTTTAACACTAAATTGATACCAGCTATGGTCCAGTATGAAGTGTAATCGCTTGAATTTGAATAGCTGATTGTGGCAGAAATTGTAACTAAATAGCTGTAAATGACGGTTTATCGTCTAAATCGGCGTTGATGGGCATTTACATTGTCATCTTCAACCGCAAACGATAGCGCCAATTGTTGACGAGTAAGGTGATAAAAAACGCTTGTCATGGTGTCGAATTGGCTAACGCTTTGTTGTGGAGGGTTATCAAAAATAGGCTCGATGAACAGTTGGTTTTGTTGACGTTCAAAGCGTCCCCATTGTAAATGTGTGTAATGAGGATTAATTTGCGGGTCTTGGTGTAAGTTGATTTGCACCACAGCGTAGTAACCATTATCGAGTAGCACTAAGCTACTCAGCATAAACCTTGACAGCTCATGCCATACGCCATAAACGGATTGACTCGGGTAGATATGATATTGATATTGTTCATCGGCAACACTGTCGGCATTAGTGTCGATAGTGAATGCTAACTGTTGCCGTTGTGGCGTGAGCATTATTTGCAGTTTTAGATGGTTAATTTGATAAGCAACGAGGCCTTGTTGCTGATTATTGCTATAGCTTGGGATAAAGCGCACTCCTAGTGGCTGGATGTCTATTTGCCCCCATTCTGCGACGCTGTTTTGCGGTTTAGTTAAGTTAAATTCCATGTATAAGTAACTGTGGTCGCGATTTAACTGTAATAGTGTTATTTGTTCTGGAGTATCGATTATCCAATTACCAAAAATGCTGTCTGTGGCTGTAGGCCGAGGTGATGGGGTCGCCTGCAGTGAGTTGACCGTGAGTACACTGCACCCGAATGCTAACAGCAGGACAATGTTTTTTATGGTGTTAAGTGCAAGTGTTTTGCGCTGGCTGGTGCGCGACATGATAAACATAAGATCCCTTTATGTTTGCCTGTGCAGTTCAGTATTATTTTTAGAACCGCGGGCGGTATTTTTGAGTCGTACTCAATTGTAGTGCTCAATTGTAGTGCTCAATTCTAGTACTCAATCGTAGTAAAAAATGCTGATTAATCAAATAAAAAAAGCCCACTGACCAAGAGGCCATGGGCTTGTTTGATAATGCTGCCTTATTAAGGCGCCAATATTAGTAGTGTAGGTTGAGCAACCACTTGAAAGTCCAATGCCATGGTCACGCTTAACGCGGTAATGGTGATAATGGAAAAGCCAAATACCTGCCTAGCCCAAGACTGTAGGTTGATGTTGCGACGATAGCCTTTTAACGCCATAGTTAACCACCATAAACTCGTGGCGCAAGTGACAGCCATAAAGGCGATACCTGTGTAACCTGCCAAAGGTAACAGCGCACTCACTACTGCAAACACGGCAATGTAGAGCACAATATGTAATTTTGCTTTAGCCATGCCCTCAGCCACAGGTAACACCGGAATATTGGCTGCGGCATAGTCGTCAAAACGAAAAATTGCAATCGCGTATGAATGCGGCATTTGCCATAAGCTGAACATTAGCAGCAAAATAATGGCGCCTGTGTCCATTTGTCCGGTGACCGCACAATAACCGACAACCGGTGGCACCGCACCGGAGAAACTGCCCACTAAAGTGCCGTAAACCGAGTTGCGCTTCATGTATAGGCTGTATACGCCGACATAAACCACATAGCCGATAGCGGCAAACAATACCGCTAAGCTGTTGGTGAATATTGCCAGCATGGTAAAGCCAATGATCCCCAGACCAATGCCAAAGCTCAATACCGCTTGCACCGATATTTCACCTGTGACGGTGACTCGGTTGCGCGTTCGCTGCATTTTGGCGTCGATATCACGATCAATACAGTTATTGATAGCGCAACCCGACGCCACCACCAATGACAGTCCTATCATAGTGGCAAGCATCAAGGTCCAATCAACGCTACCTTGAGCGGCGAGTAAAAACCCGCCGGCGACAGAAATTAAATTGCCCATGATGATGCCAGGCTTAGTAACCTGAACATATCCTCGTAAGCGTGAGGTTAATTGTGCTGACATAGATGGACCTTGATTATTGATGATAGCTGTCTGGTTGCATACTTTGGTTGCAGTGCTTTGACATTGCGCTGTTTACATCATCAATTCGTTAGCTGCGGTGATAATCCACACAGATAAACCCACCACCATGATAATAATCAACGCAGTGAATAAGAACGAAAATGTATTAAGCTTACCTTCTTTAGAAAAATCTAAATGGAGGAAGTATTTTAAATGCACCACGATTTGCACTATGGCCATGACAACCACAATCCATAAGGTGGTTGCATGGTTAAAGTGTTGGGTCATCACTGACCAAAATGGAATAGCAGTTAAAATCACCGATAACACAAAGCCGACGATATAAGACTTAACGCTAGCGGCAAAATCACCTTCGGTGTGGCTTGAATGTGCATGACTCATCACAAGACTCCTAACAAATAAACGACGGTAAACACACACACCCAAACGATGTCTAAAAAGTGCCAAAATAAGCTTAAGCAGCTTAGGCGGGTAATACTGCGATGACCTAAACCTGTTGTTAGCACTTCGACCATCATGATCAGCATCCAAATTAAACCAGCAGTGACATGCAAACCATGCATGCCCACTAACGCAAAAAATGCCGATAAAAAGGCGCTGCGATCTGGGCCATTACCGTGTTCAATCAGGTGACTGAATTCGGACACTTCCATAGCAATAAACGCACACCCTAGGGCGAAGGTGATCAGCAACCACACTAATGTGGCGACTTTCTTTTGGTGTTTAGCGCAAATCATGGCAAAGCCATAAGTAATACTACTGATCAACAGGGCGGCGGTTTCCATAAGCACGAAATCTAATTCGAAAATATCTTTACCGGACACACCACCATCGGTGTTCATGTACAAAACAGCATAAGTTGCAAAAACGGATGCGAACAAAATACAGTCGGTCATCAGATAAATCCAAAAACCGAATAAGGTGTTGCCGCTTGTATCATGATGTTCGTCATGATGTTCAACATGGTGCTCAGCAGAGTGAGCCAGGTGTAAATCTGCTTGGATAGCAATACTCATTATCAGCCCCTTGCTACGTTATCTAAGTGTGCATTTTCAATCTGCGCGACTTGGTCTGGTTGCACGTAGTAGTCAATGTCGTTGTTGTAAGCACGGATCAAGAACAGCACAAAGGTACCCGCAAACCCAACCATAGCTAACCACCAAATATGCCAAATTGCGGCAAACCCCACCGAGGTAATGGCCGCCGCCATCAAGATGCCGCTGGCAGTGTTTCTGGGCATATGAATAGGTTGGTATGTTTTCTGGCGTTGATACGCTTCACCTTTTTCTTTCATATCGGTGAATGCATCAATGTCAGTTACTTGGGGTAACTGGGCAAAGTTATAGAACTGCGGTGGTGAAGAAGTTGACCACTCAAGCGTATGGCCATTCCATGGATCGCCAGTAGTATCTAAGTTTTGCTCACGGTCTCGGAAGCTGACATACAATTGTACAAACTGTAAAATGATGCCCGCGAGGATGATAAACGCGCCTACTACCGCAAAGTAAATCCACAAGTTCCATGCCGGGTTATCAGTGTGATTGATACGACGAGTCATACCCATAAAACCAAGCACATATAGCGGCATAAATGCGACATAGAAACCAATTTGCCAGCACCAGAATGATGCCCTGCCTAAACGTTCATTGAGGTGGAAGCCCATGGCTTTAGGAAACCAATAGGCAAAACCAGCCATGTAACCAAATACCGCGCCACCAATAATGGTGTTATGGAAATGAGCGATTAAAAATAAGCTGTTATGCAATACATAATCTGCGCCAGGTAATGCTAACAGTACTCCGGTCATGCCGCCTATGGTGAAGGTCACCATAAAGCCTAAAGACCACAATACTGGGACGGTAAAGCGTAAACGGCCGCGATAAATGGTAAATAACCAGTTAAACAGTTTTACCCCCGTCGGCACCGCAATCACCATGGTCATCACCCCAAAGAAGGCATTAACGTTAGCGCTCGACCCCATGGTAAAGAAATGGTGTAACCACACGATAAAGCCAAGCACAGAAATCGCACCCGTTGCCCACACCATTGAGGTGTAACCAAATAAGCGCTTCGAGGTGAAGGTTGAAAGCACTTCAGAGAAAATACCGAAGGCCGGTAATACCAAAATGTATACTTCAGGATGACCCCAAGCCCAAAACAGGTTGATGTACATCATGGCGTTACCGCCACCATCATTGGTAAAGAAGTGGAAATCTAAATAACGGTCTAAGGTTAATAAACCTAAAACAGCGGTTAAAATTGGGAACGACGCAACAATTAGCACGTTCGCCCAAGTACAGGCCCAAGTAAAAATGGGCATCTGCATTAGCTTCATGCCAGGCGCACGCATTTTTAACACGGTGGCGATAAAGTTCACCCCGGTTAAGGTTGTCCCTATCCCGGATATTTGCAAGGCCCAGATATAATAATCGACCCCCACCCCCGGACTGTACGCCAGCTCTGACAAGGGGGGATAGGCTACCCAACCGGTTTTGGCAAACTCACCTAATCCAAGTGAGATATTGATTAATATCGCCCCAGATGCGGTGAGCCAAAAGCTTAGGTTATTTAAGAAAGGGAACGCCACATCGCGAGCACCAATTTGCAACGGCACGACCAAGTTCATCAGACCAATCATAAATGGCATCGCCATAAAGATAATCATGATCACGCCATGGGCGGTGAAGATTTGGTCATAATGCTCAGGAGGCAAATAACCCGCCGCGCCATTGGTAGCCAGTGCTTGCTGGGTTCGCATCATAAGTGCGTCAGAGAAACCCCGGACCAGCATCACCATCGCTAGCACGATATACATAATACCAAGGCGCTTATGGTCAACCGAGGTTAACCAGTCGTGCCAAAGCACGCCCCATTTTTGATGCTTAGTGATTAAGGCCGCAATAACGATTCCAATAATGGCGACAGCCGCAAGGGTCACCATAATAATCGGTTCGTGATATGGAATTGACTCGAGTGTTAATTTTCCAAAAAATGGCATGATTATTCCGCCTCCCCAGAAGCAGTCGATGAATGCTCTGTGGTTGAGTGTGTAGAGGATGAATGTCCAGAATGATGTTCAACGTCCGTGTCAGTAATGTGTTCCATGTCTTGCATATGCTTGGCATGATCCCTACTCGACATCGATTCCATGTCGTTCATTTCTTCCATGGTGTCCATTGGTTTCATATTCGAATCTGGGTGCATGTACTGCATAACGATGTGGTTAAATATGCCATGTTGCACAGAGCCATAATATTGAACGGGATTATTTTCGCTCTTTTTAGCCAGTAGCTTGTACTGCTCAACATTCAAGCTGCTACCTTGCTGTTTTACCTTAGCCACCCAGGCATCAAAATCGCCAATGGTTGGCGTCGCAATGGCCTTAAACTTCATCCCAGAAAACCCTGCACCACTGTAGTTAGCTGAAATACCATTGAAAGTGCCAGGTTCATTCGCGATAAGATGTAGCTTGGTCGCCATACCGGCCATTGAGTAAATTTGGCTGCCCAACTGCGGAATGAAAAATGAGTTCATTGCCGTGTCTGAAGTGATGTTGAAATTAACTGGCACATTGGCAGGAAAGGCCAATTCATTAACTGATGCAATGCCATATTCTGGATAGATAAACAACCATTTCCAGTCTAGTGACACCACTTCAACCGTCACCGGCTTAGCGGGATGATCGAGAGGCTTATAAGGGTCTAAATCGTGAGTCGAATTCCAAGTGATAACACCAAGAATGACCACGATAATAATCGGTATGACCCACACCACGATTTCAATGGTGGTTGAGTGTGCCCATTTGGGCGCATAGATTTCTTGGTCGCGGCCATCGCGGTATTTCCATGCAAAATATAACGTCATGAAAATTACCGGAATAACCACAATCAGCATCAGTAAAGTCGCCACAATAATGAGATGTTTCTCATCCATGCCTACTTGACCTTTGGGATCCAGTACGCCGCCTTCACAACCGGCTAGCATAAAAGCTAATGCTGCCAGTGCTGGTTTACTTAAATGTCGAATTAACAAAGGAAGATTCCTCTAACCTTAAAAGCTTACTACGCTACCAATGGGGGGATCGGCAGTTGCAGAATAATCGTCACACGCCAATAGCGGCGTCAAAAAGCTTAACTAAATCAGTAGCGAGTGATTTGGCTTGCGTTTTAAGGCGGTATTGAGCGAATGATGTATGTTGAGTGAAAACTTAAGCTGATAGAGGAGGAGCGCGGCAACCGTGAGCCGTATATTCAAGGGGTTTTGGGACAATAACCGACAAGGCACTTAACCCATTGCTAAGTGCAAGAAGATGACAAAATGTAGAGTTGAGATGAAATAAACGCCAAAATTGCTCGATCACCAATGGATTAAATATTAATAAGCCCAGTAAACTTACGCCCAGGACTTCAGCTAATACGGTATCCGCAATGGCAATAAATTCAGTAATATCGATGAAGAGCCCCATCGACAGAGAAAAAGAATCAGCTAAAGGTTGCAGCAACAGTAATCCGAAACACAAGGTTAAATGTGTTTTACTCAATTTGGACAACCTTGCGATGCGATTAAGCGGTTTAACAAGGAATTGGCAAAGGGTTAGTTTCAAGAAACGTTTTCAACCGAGCTCAAAGGAGTGGGTAGTTAAATCAACAGATCCAACTGGCAATTTCATTAGCTGCAGAGTAACAACAAGGGACTATTAATTGAAAGTAAATTACGGTAGGGGAGCCGTGGGATTATTAAATAAATCTTAACTAGAACAATGTTTACACTATTCGTTTACAAAATTAACCAAGCGGTCATGATTTGAGGTCGCAATAACCACAAAAGTGTGACCGGCCGCACCTAACTTGGGCGGGTTAGTGTGATGATAGCGGTATTGTTTTGTGATTACTTTCACCACCAAAGCGCTCTATTTGATGTTAGTAAGCTAGTTTATCTGTGCATTATCTATTCAGATCAACAAGGATAATAGCGTTGAATGGCGGCTTAATATTGGCGTATTTATTCTGTATGCGATTCTGGCCAATACTTATCTGAACTGTGGGTGATTAGGTTTAGAGTGTAGTGGGAAAAAATCTGATAATATTCACTAAATCAGATGATTAGCCATGCGCGTTTTTTCTGTTCTATTGAAGTAAATGCCCATGGGGACTATACAAATATTATAAATTAGGGACGTTAGGGTAATGATGCAAAGTTCATTTATTGTTAACTTTTGGGAAGTGGTATTTCGATATTTGGGCAAAATATCGTTCTTTAATTTTGTTCGATGGATGTTTCCTAAAGCGAAAACGGGCTTTTTCTCAGAGGTTTGGGCTCTTTCTCATGTGTTTCTTTCAATCGCGTCAGTTCCAGCCGTCCTATATATTAAAAACGATATAATTAGTTTTTGTATCGCGATTTATGCGCTATTGCGAGTGTTCGAAGTGGTTATTTATCAAATAAATGTGCTGTTATTTGACGAGTATCGAGCGATCAAATCGGGAGGTTCATACGCATTACACGGTTATCGTCGTATGATAATTCTTCTTATTCAGAATTACTTTGAAATTATATTCTGGTTTGCAGCTCAATACATATTTTTTCAGGATATGTTTGGTTTTACCGTTGCAGGATCTCAAGAAAGCATTTTAGGGGCGATATATACTAGCTTTGTTGTTATGACTAGTTTTGGGTTTTATAACGTCACTCCTCTTGGCGTACTGGCTTACACTCTTGTTATTGGCCAGGCAATGATTGGGCTTTTTATGACGCTTCTAAGTTTAGCGAGGTTCATTGGTTTAATCCCGAACCCCAAATCTATGGATCAAACAGAGCAGTAATACTTACCTTAGGCTTAATGTTATGTTTAAAATTTGAGGCGTTATTGTGAGTAGACTTAATTCTTTCACTGCACGCTTTGATATTACCCTATTATCCAAGCGCCAATGGCGGGTGTATCCACGGCGCAATTGGCCGCCGCTGTATCGAATGCCGCGGCCTTGGATCATTGGGGATTGGTGCGAGTTCAGTAGCGCAAGCTCAACAGTCGATTAGTGAAACACGCTTGCTTACCAATGCGCCGTTTAATGTGAATGTATTTTGTCATGCACCGGCGCAGCGTGATGCAATAAAAGAACATGCTTGGTTACATCATCTTGCTGACTTATTTGTAGTGTGCAGTGCATAAACGCCAACCCAAATTGACGAAATTGATAACAGTTTTGTCGACGATGAAGCCATGTTCAAGATGTAGCTTAATGAACGTCCTGCGGTGATGAGTTTTCATTTTGGCTTGCCATCATGTGAAAAAATTAGCGCCCTAAAGCAAGCCGGTATTTATACCATCGCCACAGCAACCCATTTACAAAAAGCACAGTATATTCAGTAGATGGGGTTTATTGACACTTAATTATATTCAAGATATACCAATGAGACAAAAAATCAGCGTACGTTTAAAGGACTGATTACTGTACCGATAACGGTCGGTATTTTATTTGTTCAAGAGATAAACCAACAACAATGATTCAGGCATGAGTGTGTAATGACATTAATTGTTGTTGGTTTAGCGCTGCTTAAAACGTGTAATCGAAGTTGTAGCGCATACCGACCATTATCTGGTCATTGGTTTCACGGTATTCATAATCTTTTACTTGATACTCGATAAAGGTTCTAAATTTCGGTGTTTTATGCCATTCGAGTGTCGTGTTATATGCATTATAGTTCCCAGAGCTGATATCGTTGCCACCATCATCGAATTTCGACACTCCCAGTTTAATTTTATAGGTTTCATTGATGAAGTAGCTTGCGACTACATCCAGCGTTGAACCATCGACGTTGTCTTTTTCTATGTTTTGATAAGCTGCCGCTAGGTAAAGAGATTCGAAGCTTTTTGCGATGGTTACACCTAGCGTGTTTTCATCTTTATCGTCTTCTAATTCCTTGTTGTAAAACGCCGCGGCAATATAGATTAGGTCGCTTTTGTAACGGACACCGGCGTTGACAAAATCACTTCCGCCACTGCCTTTGTTACCATCGAATTGGGCATCAGCTGAAAATAATATATCGCCGAATTGTTTGCGATAGGTCACTAGATTATTCAGTCTAAATGGACCCGCACTGTCATAGGCGATGGGTGTGCCTGAACGATTAAAAATATCAACGGGGTTGGAAATGATTTCCTGTGTGACAGCTTGCTTACCAATAGCAACTCGGCCCAAAGATCCCTTTATTCCTACATAGGCTTTTCGTGCATCGCCAAAGTCGCCGTCATTCTTTATATCGACCTTAAACTCACCTTTAGCAAAGGCAGTTAGGCCGTCGCCTAATTGTTGCTCTGTCGCAAAACCAATCCGTGAGCTGGCATCGTTAACATCCCACACATCGTCTGAATTGGTGTGGGTAAGACCGAACGTGGGACGTAAAGTACCATAAACAGTAAACTGAGTATTTGAGGGAGTAGATGCCTGACTTTCTTGCGCTTCGAGCATGGCGAGTCTGTGTTGAATTTGTTGTAATTCAGTTCGTAACTCGTCGTTAGTCTCTGTGTTGTTATTGGATTGGACTGCGAAAGTCGGCGCGGCAAAGCTTAACATCAGCACTGCTGATGTTAGTTTGAACTGTTTCATTTGTGTTCCTTACATAACAACTACGAGCACTCTGTTAATCAGTTTTATTGCCGATGCAACAGCACTGCAAGTAGTAAGGATGTGCACTTGTGATAGTGCTTGAGTAGGGGAGCCTAGCTAAAATGCCAAGGCCCCTCATGTCGGCTGCTGGCAGATGGGGAGGCCTGTCAGCAATTTTGGCGTTGTGTCACCCTTATCAATCCAGCCAAACCACAACGGGATATTGATTAAAGGGGGCTTAAGGTTAGAGTATTGTCGAGGCCATTTTTCGGCGTAAATAGGCAATTTGCTTCATATGAGGTAGATCTTTAGGGCAGTTATCTTGGCAGCCTAACAGTGTCATACAACCGAATACGCCATCTTGATTTCCTATAACATGGTAGAAATCATCCGCGCTGCGGTTGTCTCTGCTATCCATTTCGAAACGGGCAATTTTCATCAGACCTACCGCGCCTACAAAGGTTTCACGCATTTGTTTTGTGGCACATGCGGAGACGCAGACACCACATTCGACACAGCGCTCCAGCTCATAAATCCGCGCAGCTTCTTCGGGCGCCATTGGATTTTCAAGGCGGTGCATGTCTTGGTCATCGGATTTAGGATGCAGCCATAGCTTTAATCTTTCGGCTAATTCACGCATAAATTTACCCGTGTTTACGGACAAGTCGCCAATCAGTTCGAAGCCGGGCAGGGGCATTAAGGTGATTTCACCGTCAGGATAATTCGCCGTTAAGGTTCGACAGGCAAGCGTTGGCAAGCCATTAATCACCATGGCGCAACTACCACAAATACCCGCTCGGCAGACAAAGTCGAACTGTAACGAGCTATCTTGTTGTTCGCGCAGTTGATTCAATGCGATAAACACTGTCATACCATCTGTTTCTGTCAACTGATAACGTTCCATCTTTGGCTTGTCTTGGTCATCTTGCGGATCGAAACGGAAGATATTAAAGCTGATTTGACGGCTCATAATGGTTTATTTCCTACTGGTTGAGATGGCGTGACCGCTAAAGTATCGCTAAGACGCTCATTGGATGGCTGTAGATGGCTAGGTAGCGTATATGGCATCAGGGCTTGTTGCAGCGTCTCTCTATCTGGGTTGCCGCCTAGCTCTGCGATTACCTTGCTTATCTCTTGGTTCCGTTTTTCAGTATCCGGATGGGCGATAGTGTTATCGTTGCCGTAACCACGGTATCCCGGTGGTAACTCCATTTTCATCACATCTAGATTTTCGTAATGCAATACGGGTTCCAGTGACTCGGCATCTGGCCAAGTGGCCAGTGTTCGGTTGAGCCAATCTTTATCATTACGTTGTGGGTAATCTTCCCTCGAATGGGCTCCTCGGCTTTCTGTGCGGGCTGCGGCTCCACAGGCGACCGTTAAGGCTACTCGCAACATTCTGGTGACGCGCAGAGCTTCAACCAATTCGGGATTTGAATGACGTTTTTTACACTTAAGGCCAAGATTTTTTGTGCGAACAAGTAATGCTTTAAGCTCTTTGATGGCCTTTTCTAGCTCGGGACCATTTCGGAAAATACCGACATAGTCCATCATGACCCGCTGCATTTCTTTCTTTAATTGGAAGGGATTCTCTGTGCCGTTACCATCGACTAAATTATCGATCTCGTTTTGTAATTTATCGATAAATTGTTGGGTGAGAGCAGTATCAATTTCTAAGGAATTTTGTTGACAAAAATCCGCTACATATTGGCCGATGATCATGCCACCCACTACGGTTTCTGCAACAGAATTACCACCTAAACGATTGAAACCATGCATATCCCAACATGCGGCTTCTCCGACACTGAATAGTCCCTTAAGTTGTGGGCTTTCACCTGTGGCATTGGTACGGACTCCGCCCATGGAATAATGCTGGGTTGGTCTAACAGGGATCCACTCTTTACAGGGATCAATTCCGAGAAAATATTCACAAATTTCTTTTACTTCGCGCAAATTGGTTTCAATATGCTCACGCCCTAGAATGGTAATATCTAGCCAGAGGTGTGGACCGTAAGGACTGTCGTCACCCTTACCTTTGCGCATATGTTCCGTCATGCGGCGTGATACCACATCTCGGGAGGCGAGTTCTTTTTTTTCAGGCTCGTAGTCTGGCATAAAGCGATGACCGTCTTTATCGCGTAATATGCCGCCGTCACCACGACAACCTTCAGTGGTAAGGATCCCCGCGGGGACGATTGCCGTGGGATGAAACTGTACCGCTTCCATATTGCCTAAGGTCGCGACACCTGTGTCGAGTGCTAACGCTTGACCGATACCTTCGCAAATGGTGGCATTGGTTGAAATTTCATAAATTTTGCCGTAACCGCCAGTGGCAATCGTGGTTGATTTGGCCACATAGGCGCGCAGCTCACCCGTCACTAAACAACGTGCTATTACTCCTTGGCAACGCTTACCGTCATGGATCAATGACAGGGCTTCAATCCGTTCGTGTACCGGAATACCCATAGATATCGCTTGGTTATCTACCGCATACAGTAATGAGTGACCTGTACCATCGGCGGTATAACAGGTTCGCCATTTTTCGGTGCCGCCAAAATCACGGGCATTGATGAGGCCATGGGCCTCCTTGGCTTCATGTAGGGTCACCTTTTTCGCGTTCATGATCACATCGCGCGGACCAGCAGAAACTCTAGACCAAGGCACTCCCCAGTTAGTCATTTCACGTATAGCTTTGGGTGCGCAGTGGGCAAACATACGTGCCACATCCTGGTCACAGCTCCAGTCAGAACCTTTTACCGTGTCCTGAAAGTGTATGTCTTCGTTGTCACCCATACCTTTAACTGTGTTGCCAAGGCTCGCTTGCATTCCGCCTTGAGCTGCCGCTGAATGTGAACGCTTTGCGGGAATGAGCGATAATACCAGTGTATCTAGGCCTTGCTCTTTGGTGGCAATTGCGACTCTAAGGCCCGCTAGTCCTGCACCAATAACTAATGAGTCTGTATAAATAAGTTTCAAATCAGCTCCTTATCTAATAATTTAGATAATATGTATGGATTTATCATTGCACTCCCCTACGATAGATGTGATGCACCTACCGTTAGAGGATGATCTGTGTGTTAGTTTCGCCTTGCGAAAAGGAATGGGTGCGCCCATATCGTTATTTGTTATGGCTGTTTGTTGCCATGCAATCACACTTAGCGTCACCCTTAGCATGTCTATTACTTAGGCATAAATGGCTGTACTGGATGTAATAATTCACTGCCAATAGAGATGTAAGTAATTAGACTTAATGAGCCTAAACAGAGTAAATAGATGATCAAAATCTGAGCTATTTTGCGGATGAGGGGACGGTTACTGCTTATTCCCCATTTTAATATCACGCGGTATAACCCAATGATGCCATGTACTAATACGACCGGAAGGAAGACGATATATAAGAGCCAAGCGTGGCCATCATAGACTCGTTCGGCCGAGAGGTGTGGACCAATTTCAGGATTCAAAATCATAGTCCCAAGGTGCGCGGATACTAAGAAAAATAACACGAACCCAGTGATCATCTGCCAGTACCATGCTCGAGTATCTTTATGTTTTATATTGGACATAAAGCCACGCAGTGCCCGCCATTGACCTATTTGCACCGGAAAACGACGTAATGCCAGTGCTGCGTGAACGACAACTAACACTAAAATAAAGACCGAAAAGATTTGTGTCACTATCTGGAAGCCATGCCCCGTAGAACTAAACATGCTACCTTCCAGTAACTGCACGACATGAAAGAAGGTTTCTTTGCCTAATAAAATGCTTGCCTCAAAATGCATATGCACTAATAAGAAAGCGCCCAGTAAAATACCGGTCAAACTTTGTAAACCGTCGGCTCTCGCCGACCAAGCTTGCCCAAATGGTCCGCCATTTATGGCGGTTGGAACACGCGTTTTTGTTGACATTAATTCACCACTTAAAAGGTTTGTCATGATGTAATTGCGCAAGCATTACGCCAAAACAAAGTCTATAGATACAGATTAAAATAAGCGGGTTAATCCAGTTGTTGGCATTAGCCCGTCAATTATTTTGCTTTAAATTGAGCTATAAAACCATGCCGCCAAACAAGAAAGCTAACGCGACACTGGTAGCAATGGTCACCACTCCTGGGATCAGGAATGGGTGGTTAAATACAGCTTTACCAATTCGAGTCGAACCGGTGTCATCCATCTCGACAGCAGCCAGTAGTGTTGGATAGGTAGGTAATACAAACAACGCACTTACCGCAGCGAAAGAGGCAATAGCAGTCAAAGGACTTACACCAATAGCTAAGGCTGCAGGCATCAGCGCTTTAGTTGTGGCCCCTTGTGAATAGAGCAGCATAGAAGCGAAGAATAGGGTTACCGACAATAACCAAGGCTGATTTTGCAATAAAGTACCGGCAAAACCTTTGATTTCATCAATATGATTAGAAACAAAAGTATCGCCTAACCACGCAACGCCCAACACACAGACACAGGCAGACATACCTGATTTAAAGGTGGCAGCATTCGATATTTTGCTTGCGTCTAATTTACAAATAATCGTAATAGCTGCAGCTGCAGTTAGCATTATCACCATGATGGCTGAGTTGCGAGGCAAAACAGGATCAACAATTAATCCCACTTTTTCCGAAATTGCAGTGGCATAAATCATCACGGTCGCAATCGCTGTCAAAAAAATCACTACTGAACGTTTAGCACCGTCTTTAATATTAATTTGGGTTTTACCGCGTTTTTTGATTAATCCTTTGGCCAAACGATCTTGGTAGACAGGATCTTCCGCGAGTGGTTTACCCATTACATTGGCTATGACGGCCCCGACCATACAGGCGATAAAAGTTGAAGGGATACATATGGCTAGGAGTACTAAATAATCCACTCCAAAGGGTTCTAGGATGCCCGAGAAGAACACAACTGCCGCCGAAATAGGTGAGGCGGTAATGGCGACTTGAGATGCTACAACTGCAATAGAGAGAGGGCGAGATGGACGTATACCTTGCTCTTTTGCCACTTCGGCAATAACAGGTAAGGTTGAAAATGCTGTGTGACCCGTTCCCGCAAAGAGTGTCATAAAGTAAGTGACGACAGGTGCCAGAAAGGTGATTTGTTTTGGATGTTTACGTAATAACTTCTCTGCTAGTGAGACGAGATAGTCCATCCCACCCGATTCTTGCATGGCTGCAATGGCGGTGATTACCGACATAATGATTAGGATCACATCAATCGGTATAGTCCCCGGTGTCAGTCCAAGTCCCATTGTCAGTATCAGTACCCCGAGACCGCCAGCAAAGCCGATCCCCATGCTACCCATTCTTGCACCTAGGTAAATCGACCCAAGTACAATAATTATTTCTAATATAATCATAGCGTTAACTCTGTTTTGTTGTTAATTGCCAATGTATCTCTAAGTGTCAGTTATACACAGGCTTATTGTTGAATAATCGAGTTTGGGCTGAGGAGGATCCCCCAGCCCCACTGAGTTACACTTTGGTTTTGCTCGTATTTCGTTTAGCCTGAAACTTAGGATGCATCAGATTTTCAACCGAGAGAATTTCATCTAGTTCTTCAACGGTTAATAAACCGCGCTCTAACACCACTTCGCGAACATTTTTACCCGTTTGGGCGCAAATTTTGCCGATAATGTCACCTTCATGGTGGCCGATAATTGGGTTAAGGTAAGTCACGATACCGATGGAGTTCATCACATGGTTCATACAGATTTCTGGGTTGGCAGTGATCCCTTCAACACACTTCTCGCGCAGCGTGACACAGGCATTCCCCATAAGACTGAGTGACTCAAACATCGCCTGACCAATGACAGGTTCCATTACGTTAAGTTGTAATTGGCCCGCTTCGGCGGCCATAGTAATAGTGATATCGTTACCGACAACCTTAAAGGCGACCTGATTAACGACCTCTGGGATTACAGGGTTGACCTTGGCGGGCATGATAGATGAACCCGCTTGCAACTCAGGTAAATTGATCTCTTTGAGACCGGTACGTGGACCCGACGAAAGCAAGCGCAAATCATTACAGATTTTGGACATTTTAATAGCCATACGCTTAATAGCACTGTGTAGCATGACGTAGGCGCCACAATCCGATGTCGCTTCAATCAAATCTTCCGCTGGCACATAGTTGCGTCCAGTTATTTCCGCCAGACGTTTAATGGCCAGTGAGGAGTAACCTTCTGGGGTATTAAGACCCGTACCAATGGCCGTTGCGCCTAAATTCACTTCGAGTAATAATTCTTGGCAACGCTTGATGGATTTAATCTCTTCTCGCAGCGTGACAGCAAAGGCATGAAACTCTTGGCCTAATGTCATAGGCACAGCGTCTTGTAACTGAGTGCGGCCCATTTTTAAGACGGTCTCAAATTCTTTGGTTTTAGTATCAAAAGCACTGATGAGATCGGTTAATGCGTCTAGTAGGGTATCAGTGCTGTTGATCACTGCAATTCTAAAACCCGTTGGATAAGCATCATTAGTGGATTGGCACTTATTAACATGGTCATTAGGATTGATGACATCATAACGGCCTTTTTCTAGCCCCATGAGTTCTAATGCTACGTTGGCTAATACCTCATTGGTATTCATGTTCACCGAAGTTCCAGCGCCACCCTGATAAACATCGACTGGGAATTGATCGACGAATCGCCCTGTTGTGAGGATCAGATCGCAGGCTTCAATAATCTTATCGGCGATTTCGGGGTTAACGACACCCAATTCGCTATTAGCCATGGCAGCCGCTTTTTTTGTCAGCATCATGCCTCGAACTAATTCAGGGACATCGGAAATTTTTTGATTACTTAGTTTAAAGTTTTCGATGGCACGTAATGTGTGTATTCCGTAATAGAATTCATTGGAAACTTCTTTATTACCCAATAAGTCTTCTTCGATCCGTACGTTATTAGTATCTTTCATTTCGGTCCTATTAAATCTAGTTAATAGTAAGATATATTTTCGACCTTAGAGTTGGGGATGTGTATATAAATTTAAGTTACACATGAAAATTACTCTTCGAAAACATAAAGGAGAATCGTCTCCTTAACTATTGAATTGAAGATTACTCTTTTAGAGGTAGCTCAATATCGATGAAGATCACTTAAACGCCAGAAATGGAAGGTTTTTTTTAGTTGTTAGATAAATATCTCAACTAGATAAGTTTGTGTGAGCTATTACGTCTTGATATAAATTAGATAATATTTTGTTATTTTATTTATTAACTTGTGAAATAGTTATCCAAAGTTTTATTAAATAAATAGCCGTATAAAGTTACACTTTATTAATTAACGAATTTTATTTTAATCCATTAGATATTTTTAATAAAGAGTAGGTTAATCAAGATGTATTTGAGGTTTAATAAATAGATCGTGTTATTCAAATGTTGATATTTAATGCAAGTCTATTAGGTTTGCATAATAAAGGATAGATTAATCAATATATATATATTTTAGTGTTAATCTATCAAACGTTGTTATTTAATGCTGACCTATCAGGTTTGCTTAATAAATAATAGGTTAATCGAAATATATTTTTTAGTAATAAATAATCAGCGGTGTTACTCGAATGTTGTTGTTTAATACAAACTTATTAGGCTTGCTTAATAAAGGATAGATGAACAAGTATATATTTTATTTGTATTAACCAATCAGCGGTGTTACTGATATGTTGTTATTTAATGAAGGTCTATTAGGTTTGTTTAATAAATAATAGATTCATCAATATATATTTTTTAGTATTAACCAATCAACGGTGTTACTCGGATGTTGTTATTTAATGCCGGTCTATTAGATTTTTTTAATAAAGAAAATATTAATTAAATTGGTATTATAAGGTTAATCATCCTACTATGTTACCTTAGCGTTAATATTGAATGTTATTAGTAATTTTTAGTAAAGAACAGATAAGTTAATTTGTATTTAATTATTAATAAATTAAATTTTTTGCTCCAATATTGTTATTCTATTTTAGTGAGAACTGTCACAGTGATACTTAAATAATAGTGCAAACTGTGGGGCGTTTATAATGAATAAAAGGATACAAAGATGAAATTTTCTATGCGTAAGCTCTTGCTTTCAGTCACCTTGGGGTTATTTATCTCCTCTGCGGCGCAGGCACTTCCACAGGTACACATTATTGCCACTGGTGGGACTATTGCTGGGGTGGGCCAGTCGGCCACTGAGTCTACTTATCAGTCTGGAGAGGTGGGGGTTAATAGTTTAATTGCGGCTGTGCCAGAGATGAAACAACTTGCCGATATCCAAGGTGAGCAACTGGTTAAAATCGGTTCACAGGACATGAACGATAAAGTTTGGCTAGCTTTAGCCAAGCGGATTAATATTTTACTGGCCGATAAAAGTGTCGACGGCATCGTCATTACCCACGGTACCGACACCTTAGAAGAAACCGCCTATTTTTTGAATCTAACTGTTAAGAGCGATAAGCCTGTCGTACTCGTTGGTGCAATGCGTCCATCAACCGCGATGAGTGCCGATGGTCCGATGAATCTTTATAACGCGGTTGCCATCGCTGCTAACCCTGAATCTAAAGGCCGAGGTGTTTTAGTCGTAATGAACGATACCGTACTTAACGCCCGCGATGTGACTAAGACTAATACTACCGGAGTGCACACCTTTGCCGCGCCTAATTTTGGTCCACTTGGCGTCCTTCATAACAGTAAGGTTGAATACATGGGCAACACTGAGCGTAAACATACGACTCAAACGCCTTTTGATATCAGTAAACTCGACAAGCTACCAAAGGTAGGCATCGTTTATAACTACGCTAATGCCAGTGATTTACCCGCCAAAGTTATGGTTGAAGCGGGATTTGATGGCATAGTGAGTGCTGGTGTGGGTAACGGTAACATGTACCACTCTATATTCGACACGTTAGCTCAGGCGAGTAAAAAAGGGATTTTAGTTGTTCGCTCTAGCCGCGTACCAACGGGTGCTACGACTCTTGATGCCGAGATAGATGATGACAAATATGGCTTTATCGCTGCAGGCAATCTTAATCCACAAAAAGCCCGTATTCTGTTGATGCTATCTTTAACCCAAAGCAAAGATCCTCAACAAATTCAGCGTTGGTTCCAGACGTTTTAGGCGCTAATTTATGTGATTAGCACTAAATTTCATCGACTATGTTATCAAGCCAGCGGCCACTCCGACTGGCTTTTTTATGTGCTACATTTTGATTTTTATCAACATCACAGTCGTGGCGCCGAACAAAGAACATCCGTGCAGTTTAGTTTATCTTGGGGCATTCTAGAGTGGATACCGGCAAAGATCTGTACTATCTAAACGCTTTGGGTTAGAGAACATGTTCTGGCTCATTGCTGTCTAAAATCATATTGCTGTCTAAAACCATATTGATTTTGGCTTGTACTTGATAATGTAATCGAATTGTATTGCATATATATCATTAAT
This sequence comes from Shewanella sp. S1-49-MNA-CIBAN-0167, assembly GCF_040310145.1. Lineage (NCBI taxonomy): Bacteria > Pseudomonadati > Pseudomonadota > Gammaproteobacteria > Alteromonadales > Shewanellaceae > Shewanella > Shewanella sp. S1-49-MNA-CIBAN-0167. Next base: position 52,866 of record NZ_JBEOPO010000001.1, read on the forward strand.
TTAGGTTAAGCGCTGCCACACATAAAAGCGCACGTTAATAACGATTAACGTGCGCTTTTATTGCTAATGAATCTTGTGCATATAATAAAATAATCACATGGTTTCTATTTATATTTGTCCTATTTATATGGGAGCTATTTATATTAGTTATATTTATATTACTCCTAACGACATTGTGCCACTAAAGTCTTTATTTTAAATAGGTTAGCTGCATGTAAGATGCTATAGATGAGTCATTTCATTTAGGGTAAAAGATGAAATAGCACCATCGACGGCACTTCTATGCTCAAGAATGTGAACACTGCTCAGGTGTTGCTGCCAAAGCGCTCGACTTTCCCATATTTCATAGAATACAAATACGCTAGGTTTTTCGTTGTCTTGGTGTAAGTGATATTGAATACAGCCCGTTTCTTTTAACGTGGGTTCAATTAGCTTTAATAGCTCAGCTTTAACCCGTTCGACTTTGTCGTTGTTAGCTTCAATTCTTGCTACGATTGTCAATTTATTGCTCATATTTATTTACCTAAATAGACGTTTATACACTGTCGGAATAGACACTCATTGGGAGGCCCGTGAGTGAATCCTTCACTGAAAATAGACTTGTTATTGAGGCTTATTAGCTGAAATATATAGGGAATACCTAATATTTCAGCTCATAAGTAAGGTTAAATCAATTGCGAGAGCATATCGTCTGAAAATTCAATTAACGCTTCGCCCATTTTTACTTTGGTAACGTAATCAGGATTGGCAATAAGCGGACGACCTATGGCAAGTAAATCAAATTTTTCTTCGCTAATAGCCAGGCTCCCGGTTCGTGGCGTATAGCTACCCACACCCACAAGTGTCTTGCTGTAATGAGCACGCATATATGCTGATACTCTGCCATCCAATGATGTAAAGATCATGCTGTCATCAAAAATCCCAACATGTAGGTAAGCTAAGTTGCGTTGTTCAAGCTCAGCAAGCAGGTAGTCGAAAACGAGGCGGTCACGAGAGTCCTCTTCCATATAATGATAAGCGCCGGGTGATAGGCGAAGTGCGGTGTGATGTTCACCAATACGCTCTGAAATGGCATCAACAACCGCTAATGGAAAGCGGGTCATATTTTCAGGCGAACCACCAAATTTATCTTGGCGAATATTGCTACTATGGTGAAGAAACTGATCAACGAGATAACCATTTGCACCATGAATTTCAACACCATCAAAACCGGCGTCAATAGCATTTGCAGCTGCCTGACTATAATCTTTAATCAGTTGTTCAATATCTTCTATTGTGACGGCTTTAGGTGTTTCATACACTAATTCACGCTGACGAGGCACTGTGCCTTCAATCGCTAGTGCTGATGGGGCTAAAATATCACCGCCACCATAAAAATAAGAATGTGCAAGTCTACCGGTATGCCATAGCTGAGCGAACATTTTCCCTCCATTGGCATGGACTGCATCGGTAACTTGTCGCCATCCTTCAATTTGCTCAGGGGTAAACAGACCCGGTACATTAGGGTTTCCCTGAGCGTCCGGTCGAATGACGACCGCTTCTGAAATAATTAAACCGGTATCGGCACGACGGGCATAATAGTCAGCCATCGCTTTGGTTGGCACCAAATTATCGTCTGCCATACAACGAGTGAGTGGTGCCATAAGAATTCTGTTTTGTAGTGTTATTGCATCATTCAATTGGAATGATTGGAATAAATTACTGGTCATGTTGATTACTTCTCTACATCATTTGCCGGTTTTTAAATTCATCGTAAATATTCTGAAAATAGTACGAGTTCGATACTGTTAATCAATCATTTAAAATGATTAATGTTAAGTGTAAATAACGACTGACTTTATTGAGTATTAGCCCATACACGGTAAATATAATATGGCGCTTTGCCTATATCCGCTCCGTCATTAAAGCGCGGAGATTTGTGCAGTTGGTTGACTGAAATGTAGAGCCAGCCGTTATCATCAGCCGATACATTGTCTGGCCAATTTAGGCGAGCATCTCTGATAAATGGGGTAAACACTCCGTTAGCACTCAACTTATCGATGCCATTTTCATTTAAGTTAGTAATGAAATGATTGCCAAAGCTATCCGTTGTGGCACCGTCTGAAATCGGTTTCTCACCTACGCGTGTAATATGATGGGCAATAACGTCATCCGATACACCATCACGGAACAATTTAGCCGGTACGCTATACCAAGTTCTGCCATTCATTGCACCGAAAAACAATGTTTCTCCGTCAGCAGATAAGGTGATTGGGTTGATGCCTGTGTTGGCTGGCTTACCGCCAAACATGACGGCTTGACCATTAATCACCATTTTAGCGTTAACTTCGGGCTTTAATGATGGGTGGTTGCCAAAACGTCGGACCTTATTGGTTGCCAATTCCACCGCGAGTATGCCGGGATTGGCCAAATCGGCTAAATAAACCCAACCTCTTTCACGGTCTACCACTAAATCCTGAACAAAGCTGTTAGCAGGTGCTATATCCGTTGGCAGAACAATTTTGCTGATTAATTCACCACTGTCGATATCAAAACCCCAAATTCGGGTTTTACCGATATGCAGTCCCATGTCTACGATCCACAAACCGCCTTGCTTATCTTTAGTGATACCCAGTGGTGTATCAATGGTATTTTCACTGTATTGACCTTTTGGGGACTGCACCTTGCTTGATGGCCAAGGTTGATAGCTGTTTGGCCCCGTCACCTCCAGTAGTTGTACACCTTGTTCACCAGCAAACGGGTGGACTGTGGCAAAGACTCTACCGGATTTTGTGGCACTCACATTACCAGGGCGAAAAGGCAGTTCAAGAACGGTTTCTAGCTGAGCAAGAGGGGCTGCCTTTTCGACGTTTTGGTCGGTATTGGTGTTTTCTAATAAACCACAACCTGAAACTACGAGTGTCAGTAGTAGGCCCGTAAACGTTTTTTGCATTGGCAAAACCTTGGATAAATTATTTATCATTTTTTAAAACCTTTTAGCGTTATTTTCAGATTTGTCTCTTTAGATCAGAACCATTGTGTGACCGTCAGGAGCTGTTGCTAAAGCGATAACGATTTACTGTTGAGCATGAGTGATAGTTATCTTGAGTTTGCCCAGTGTTTGTCGATGTCGACGATGGCAATTATTTTATAGCTAAAGCGTCTATTGTCTTCAAAGATAAGTATTATCATAGTATTAACAGCATCATCGCAAACTCAAATAGTCAGTGAATCACAGCTTTTTGTTACTTGCTCAAGCGTCAAATAAAATATAGCGCTGAGAGTGAGTCTTTGTGCTCAAGCGTATTCGATTTTGTCTTCAGCTAAGCGGTTATTTAACTCATGTACATTATAGAGCTAATCTATATAATTAAAAATTGAATATAATTTATAACTGACTTCCAAAATATGAATATTAGAAATCGTGATATTAATCTTCTCTATCTGTTTCAGATTTTGTATCAAGAAGGGCTCGCCTCGATAGCCGCAGAAAGATTGGCGATAAGCCAACCCGCACTGAGCCATAGGCTCAATAAGTTAAGAAAGGAGTTTGACGATCCCTTATTCGTTAGGGGAATAAAAGGCCTGGTTCCAACACCTAAGGCACATGCTATTGCGCCACAAATATCTCGCTTGGTGAGTGAGCTAGAACACTTTTATCAATCTGAATTAGACGTTCCTTTAGATAAAGTGAAAGATGTGATCCATATTTATACAACCGATTATATGGAAAGCATCCTGCTACCTAAATTGCTATCTGAAATTCAAAAAATCATGCCTTTTGTGCAGATTGTGACTCATAATACCCAGGGGAAATTGCCCAGAAAAATGCTAGAAAATGGCCAATGTGATATCGCGATTTCTGGATTTTACTCAGATCTCCCCAGTACTTTTTATCAGCAAAAGTTAAAAGAAGAACGATTGAATGTGTTAGCCAGAAAAGACCATCCAACGATAGGTAACAAATTCAGTCTAGAGACCTATTTAGAATGCAAACATATCGTGACCACACTCACGGGAGATCTCAATGGTGTTGTTGATAAAGCCTTGTCACTGATGGGAAAACAGAGAAATGTTATCTCTGGTATATCAAGCTTTATGATCCCTGCACAGATAGTGAGTCAATCAGATTTTATATTGACTTGTCTCGATTCAGTTGCCGATCAGGCCATGGATCAATTTGCTAACTTACAGCGCTTTAGTAGTCCAGTACAACTAGCGACTGTGAATGTGTTTCAAATTTGGCATGAACGAACCCAGCATGATGCCATAAGGGCGCAGGTTCGAAAAATGATCCATTCTATTCTTGATGAAAATGGCATAGATCGTTGAGGTCAATCCTCTTCAGTATGAAATACTTTTGTTGACTCAAGGACTCAAGCAAGGACGCTAACATTAAAACCATTTAAACCTTTGTATTATTTGATCGCTTGTTGGCATTATCATGAGGCAGTGAAAGGCAATAAAAGCATAGTAGAGCTTGATAAATATGGGCAGGTGATTGTTTGACGATCCCATTAAAAACTAATATGCTTTTTTTAGACGTCATATCATTTAACTTTCATTCCTGTAAAAGTAAAGGCGGTGAAAGCGAAAAATTCGACACATTAGTAGTGTAAAACAGTAGTGTAAAACGGTTATTAATCCATTTATTAACAGGAACATAATGATGAGTATGAAACAAGTATACGAAAAGAAATTACAGGCGCAATTAGACGAGTGGAGTGCGGAGATCAACAAACTCAGAGCAAAAGCCGACGGTGCAGCAGCTGATAAACAACTTGAATACTATAAAAAAATTGAAGAACTGCAAGCTATGCAGGTAACTGCCACCAATAAGCTTACCGAGCTTAAGAACGCGAGTGACGATGCTTGGGAGGACCTTAAAGTAGGTATTGATAGTGCGTGGGATTCTCTTGGTCATGCATTTAAGTCTGCGACTTCAAGATTCAAGTAAACATCCTTCACTATGGTTGCTAATCATTAAAAGGAGGTTACAAATGAAATCACACGTCTTTGCATTGATATTGGTTGGCATATTGGGTGTGACTCCATTGGGCTATGCCCAAACGGAAAACGCCAATACTTCATTAGAAGAGGTTAAAAAAGAAACGCAGGATTTACTTGCCGCCATCGACTCATATACTGCTGATAAAAGAGATGAGGCGGTTATAAAAGCAAAAGAGGGCCTGAATAAACTGGATAAACGAATCGATACGCTGGAGGCGGCGATTGATCAAAACTGGGACAAAATGAGCGAGGCCGCGCGCAATGAAGCTCGTGAGAACCTTAAGACTGTTCGCAAGCAACGCAATCAAGTTGCCCAATGGTATGGCAGCATGAAAACCAGTTCTGCCAATTCGTGGGACCAGATGAAAAAAGGGTTCTTAGATTCATATAAAGCCCTCGAGGATGCCTGGAGAAAATCTGAAAAAGAATCTAGGCACAAAGAATAAACTGTCATAAACGGGTAGCCGGAGTTATTTAACCTCTCGCGCCCTCAATACCTTGCATGAGGCTCCTCACAGCAGGTTTCCCCTAGGTGTTTACTTCCTTCGCTATTGTTACCAATCGTTATGGCCTATTCATACCTATTCATACCTGTTATTGATGGGGTTTTGCCAGATGCAAGGGATCGAGTATGGCTTTTAGTTCACTTTCGCCCAGTTCGGTTTCTTCAAGTGCAATTTCTAAAACAGATTTATGCTCTGCATCAGCACGCTTGGCAATGTTAGCGGCCATATCGTAGCCCAGTACTGAATTGAGTGCGGTGGCAAGAATGGGGTTTTTCTGCAATGCTTGGGTTAAATTATCGACATTAGGTTGAAACTCGGCAAACACTTTGTCTGTCATGGCTTGGCAGGCATGGGTCAATAAATCGATGCTGGATAGCAACTTATCGGCAATCAGTGGCAGCATGACATTTAACTGAAAATTACCCGATTGAGCCGCGATGGTTATGGTAGCTTCATTACCCATCACTTCAGCGGCAATCATGGCTATGGCTTCGGGGATCACAGGGTTGACCTTGCCGGGCATTATCGATGAGCCCGGTTGCAGCGCCGTTAAGCTAATTTCGTGTAATCCGGCGATAGGGCCGGAATTCATCCAGCGCAAATCATTGGCGATTTTCATTAAGGTGACCGCTAATCCTTTGAGCGCCGAAGCCATGGCTAGAGTGTGATCTTGACTACTCATATACAAGGCCGGGTTTGCCGCCGCTTGCCAGGGATGCGGATCTTGCATTTGCAGGTAGTAACAAGCCAGTTCGGCAAAACGTGGATCGCAATTAACCCCCGTGCCGACGGCTGTGCCGCCCAAAGGTAAATAATTCAAGGTCAGTTCCACCTGCTGGATCCTATCTTGAGCACTGTTGAGTTGTTGTTGCCAACATTGCAGCTCCTGACCTAGGGTGATGGGCATGGCGTCCATTAAATGGGTGCGACCCGTTTTGACCAGATTTGAATGCTGCACAGCCAAATGCTGCAATCTGTCACTCAGAGCCATAATGGCCGGATGCAGTTGCCCCTTTAAACGCCTAACCGTGCTGATGTGAATACAGGCAGGTATGACATCATTGCTGCTTTGACCCATATTGACATGATCATTGGGGTGAACTTTTGCCTGCAAAATGTCGCTGGCGAGGCTGGCAATCACTTCATTAACATTCATATTAGAACTGGTGCCGGAGCCCGTTTGGAATAGGTCAATCGGGAAATGCTGCGAAAAATCAAGCTTTTTACTGGCAGTAATGGCTTGCTGAATGGCTGTTGCCATGGTGCTATCAAGCAAGCCGAGCTGGCTATTGGCTTGTGCTGCTGCTAATTTTATATCGAGTAAGGCGAGTAACGCCGCTACCGGAAAACGCCGTTCAGAAAACTGGAAGTTATCCCGTGCGCGTTGAGTTTGCGCCTGATAATAAACATCCTCTGGTACCTGGATATTACCCATACTGTCATGTTCTATACGCATCTTGCTCATAGGATTTTCCGCGTCGATTTTGATGTGGATATGTTAGGGTGTTAATTAAGCTTAGCATGAAGTGCCACTAAACGTTTACTGGGAGATCAGTGATGAAAAATTCGATGCAATTATTGAAACAGCTTGAAAGTAATGGAAAAAATTTCCGCTATTATAGCTTTGACCGATTAGCCGAACACTATGACTTATCCCGCTTACCCTTTGCGGCAAAAATATTGTTAGAAAATCTTCTGCGTTATGAGAATTCGGAATTTGTCCAGCCAGAGGATATTGACACCTTGGCACGCTGGGATCTGGATAACTGGTCAGAAACTGAAATCGCTTTTGTGCCCTCTAGGGTCATTTTACAGGATTTTACCGGTGTACCTTCGGTAGTCGATTTGGCCGCGATGCGTGATGCTATCGAAACATTAGGGGGTAATGCTGATGCTATTAATCCACTCAATCCGGTTGAGCTGGTTATTGACCATTCCGTTATGGTCGATGTATTTGCCGAAACCGGTGCGATGCAAAAAAATACCGCCATCGAAATCGAGCGTAACCGTGAACGATACCAGTTTCTGCGTTGGGGTCAGCAGGCCTTTGACAACTTTAAAGTGGTGCCGCCAGGGCGCGGTATCGTGCATCAGATCAATCTAGAATATTTGGCTCGGGTGGTCTTTGTCAAAGAAGAGGATGATAACTTATTGTACCCCGACACTTTGGTAGGTACAGATTCTCATACCACCATGATCAACGGCTTGGGCGTACTGGGTTGGGGCGTGGGGGGCATTGAGGCTGAGGCCGCCATGTTAGGCCAACCCGTTACCATGCTGCTACCTGAGATTGTCGGCTTTGAATTTATCGGCAAGTTACCTGCAGGGGTTACGGCCACCGATCTGGTCTTAACGGTCACCGAGCAATTACGTGAATTTGGGGTGGTAGGAAAATTTGTTGAATTTTTTGGTGCAGGGGTCGATCAATTGACCTTAGCCGATCGGGCGACCATTGCCAATATGGCCCCTGAATATGGTGCCACCTGTGGTATTTTCCCGATCGATCAGCAAACTGTAGATTACTTAGCCCTTACTGGTCGTGATCCTGAGCGGATCGAGCTCATAAAGGCTTATCTTAAAGAGATGGACATGTGGGGCAGCGCATCTGAGAACAAAGCCTGTTATCACGCCAGTTTACAATTAGATTTGGGCAGTATTGTGCCCTCTATCGCCGGTCCAAGAAGGCCGCAGGATAGGATTGCACTTGATAAAGCGGGTGTCAGTTTCCGTCAGTGGCTGGACAGCCAGATCCCTGTTAATCAAATCGAAACTGTAGGTAAAGATGAACTGTCAAGCGAAGGTGGTCCCTCAGTGCCGGTCGCTGATGGCAACACTGGTGTTGCCTGCCAGTATCGAGATAAGGACTTTGTCCTCGAAGCGGGCGCGGTGGTGATTGCCGCGATTACCAGTTGTACTAATACCTCCAATCCATCAGTGTTAATCGCCGCCGGATTATTGGCCAGAAATGCCCGCCAAAAAGGTTTACAGGTTAAGCCTTGGGTGAAAACCAGTTTTGCACCTGGCTCGCAGGTGGTGACAGACTATTTAATTAAATCGGGTCTCAATGTCGATTTGGATGCCTTAGGGTTTCAGTTAGTTGGCTACGGTTGTACCACCTGTATTGGCAATTCCGGACCCTTACCTCAGCCCGTCAGCGCAGCGATACAGCAGGGCCGGTTGAAGGTGTGTTCGGTGTTATCGGGAAATCGTAACTTTGATGGCCGTATTCATCCTGAAGTACAAGCTAATTATCTGGCATCGCCGCCCCTTGTGGTGGCGTATGCACTGGCCGGTAATATGAAGGCCGATATGGTCAGTGAATCACTTGGCGATGATGTTGATGGTAAGGCCGTCTATTTAAAAGATATCTGGCCGGACAATCAGGAAATCCAACAGGTCATGGCCAGCGCGGTGCAAAGCGATATGTTTGTGTCCCGTTATGCCGATATTTACAGTGGCGATGCCGACTGGCAAGGACTCGAGGTAGTGCAGAGTCAGAAATATAATTGGCCGGATTCCACCTATGTTAAACAACCGCCATTCTTTGACGGGATCAGCGCTGAGATACCAGCAATAATGGCTATCGACAATGCCCGTTGTTTACTCAAATTGGGTGACTCGGTCACGACCGATCATATTTCACCTGCGGGATCTATTGCCCCAAACAGTCCTGCTGGAGACTATTTACAACAGGCTGGTGTGGCCATTAAGGACTTTAACTCTTACGGTTCGCGCCGCGGAAACCATGAAGTGATGATGCGCGGAACCTTTGCCAATGTCAGACTGAAAAATCTGCTGGCTCCGGGTACTGAGGGCTGCTGGACACGCTTGATGCCTAATGGTGAGTCGATGACAGTTTTTGATGCTGCCATGCACTATCAACAACAGGGCACTCCTTGTATCGTGCTTGCCGGTAAGGAATACGGCACGGGTAGCTCACGAGACTGGGCAGCCAAAGGGCCCGCACTGTTGGGCGTTAAAGCGGTCATTGCCCAAAGTTATGAACGTATTCATCGCTCGAACCTGGTTGGAATGGGTATTTTACCTTTGCAGTTTATGCCAGATGACAGTGCAGAGTCGCTGAAGCTCACTGGTGAAGAGCAATTCAGTATTCCTGCCGTGAGTGCTGGTCAGAAAACAGTCAAGGTAACTGCGACCGACAAAGCGGGTAAGCAAGATTCGTTTGAAGCGAAAATCCGTATTGATACCCCCAATGAGTTCAATTACTACCAACATGGCGGTATTTTGCATTATGTATTGCGCAATCTCGCTAAGTAATCAGGGTTCTACATAAGGTAATCACCCGTTTAAAATAACCTGTAAATAAGCCCAAGTTTAACGACTTGGGCCTATTTGTATTCTGTCGAAATGGAGATGGGCAGCGACGGTTTGTTGTTTAGCTGTTTGGTGACACTGTGCGTCTCGATCAAAGGTTAAATCAGCATGAAAGTAACCACAAATATTAATGCTTTACTTTTTTATTCGAATATTTTGAACGTGTTAGCATGCCTAAGGTTTAATTCTTAGCGTTAAACCATCAATTTTTCTTGAGATTGTGAAATATACACGGCGAATACCGTTCAAAGGAGTTTTTTTTTTAAATAAAAAAGCATAATATCTTCATTATTTGCGTATAAATGGATTGAGCAATCCATTGATGTAAGTAAACATTAGTCTTGTCAATATATCGTGATAGCATAAAAAACCAGCTAATCTGATATTAACCTTAGGTGTTTCTTGTCCTCCTGCTTGTGGTGTTAAGACTTGGTATTGAACCTCAGATTTAAGATGGTATTGGGTCGGAAGGAGTCTACAGCTGACCTTTAGCAGCCCTATAAAAAGACTTTAATTCACAATGACTAAAAATAATATGAAACATAAAAAATATTTTTTAATCCTTTCAATCATCTTTGCTATTGAATGCTTAGTACTTTCTATATCGCCTTATGATCGAGCCGATTGGGCGCTTGAGAATGTACTGGTCGTCGTATCTGTCATCCTTATTGCTATATCCTATAAGAAATGTCCATTATCGAGAGTCTCTTATGGTTTTATATTTGTATTTATGAGCCTACATGAAATAGGTTCATATTATACTTATTCTAATGTTCCTTATGATGCATTTTTAACGTCGTATTTTAATTTTAGCCTTAATGAAAATATGGGATGGACCAGGAATAATTTTGATAGATTGATTCATCTTTTATACGGCCTTTTATTGGCATACCCTATCAGAGAGTTGTATTGCCGAATTGCTGGTATGAAAGGATTTTGGAGCTATCTTGCTCCTTTAAATCTCATTATGGCAACCTCGATGCTATATGAACTGGTTGAGTGGGGCGCCGCAGAGGCATTTGGTGGAGACATAGGGATGGCGTATTTGGGGACGCAGGGCGATATTTGGGATGCACATAAAGATATGGCATTGGCAAGTCTTGGCGCATTGATAGCTATGGCGATTACCCTTTATATCAATTCACGTATTCAGAAAGACTTTGGTGAAGAATGGCAATTAAGTTTGAAACTAAAATTTTAAAATAAAGAGTAAGGGATGTTAAGTGGAAAGAGAGCGTCCTAGTTTGAATTAGCCATACCACACATTTCTTTAGCTAGACTCAATCTATTGATAAATGTCATTTAAGTTGAGTGTTTGAAAGCCTCGCAAGGCTATCGCAATCAATGCTGAAAAAGACTGTGTTATTGATTAGAAGAATGGGTGATGAGATGGACGTCCCCAACAATCCTGACACAGGGGCCTAGCGCCATTTTGCTGGCATTAGCGTTAAGCACCTTTCTTTTGGGATTATCGGCGTCTTCGATGATGCCAATGCTGCCATAAATCAACGAAACATTTTCCTCCTCATCATCACAGAGCGGTTGTGCTATTAGTGTTTACGGGATAGGGCCGTTGGGTATGCCCATTTTAATGCTGATCACGGCTACCATAAAAAACGCCATTTTTAGCTGTTTTCTGATATTAATGTTTATCTCTAATGGCTTAAGTGCCATGGCGACATCACTTGAACAGCCAATTGTATTTCGTTTTTTTAAGTGGTCTACCTCTCGGAGTTTATTGTGGTGCCGCTATAGTACTTGCGGCCGATATTGCTGCCTTAAACATCACCGGAATCGCAATAGTGAGTTCCATTATATTTCCCCTCGCTTATGTCCGTGCCTACGATAATATTTGGTTATTGTATAGGCTGATTTTATTTATTGGCTGCAGTGTAGGATTAGCCGCATTAATTCAAACATTACTGCTGGATATATCGCCAAATGATCAGGTCATGATCGGTGCTTGAGTGCAATGTTCCGGCCCTTGGGTGGACGGCATGGTTATCGCACAAAGTGCACTGCTAACGAGATGGGTTATTTGCCTGCGGCTTAATGATGTGGCTGTTGAGCTCTCTTCAAAGAATAAAAAAAGCTCAATTAAAGCAGTACTCATCATAATCACATTGTCGATGAAATTGCGCTTAATGGGCCAATATAATCACCTTAGAAAATGATTTACCTTAGCGGATGAATACGCTGCCAAGCTGGTCTCTTGTTTAGACTATGGATAACTCGGTTGCGGATCCATGATCCGCAGTACACTTTGATTGGGTAACTAACACAAGCTATCGATTAATATATGGTAAGTTTTTGTTCGCATACTCTGTCTTCCTCTTGCTTTGACTATTCTCTACTTTTCAATAGTTTTTGTTAGAAAAATTGATCCACTTTTCAATAATTACTTTCTCCCAATAAGGGGCATTATTAAAGAATATGAACTAAAATAATATGCAGGAATTAACATAATATATAAGCAGCTAAGTTAACCAAGTAAGACCCTTATATTAACCAAATTACACCCTTATATTAACCAAGAAATATCCTTAGATTAACCAAGGAATAGCCTTATATCAAGCAAAGAACAGCCTTGTATTACCTAGTTAAAACCTTTGCTTTCAAGTGGTTATAATTTTTCAAGGGTAAGTATACATTGACAAATAGGTCAGTTAGGGATTATTGTATACAAAAATATTTAGCAAATGTACCGTAAATATTTAACCTCGCAGGATCTATTCATGTGCTTTTTATGTAGAGTTTGTGCAATAAAGCAGAGCGACGTAAATGAGCGTAATGGAAGAAAATGATATGGAAAAAATAGTTATAAAAAACCTCTATAAGGTTTTTGGTTCCGAGCCTCGCAAAGGGGTAAAGTTACTGGAACAAGGGAAAAGCAAAGAAGAAATTTACGAACAGACAGGACTTACTGTTGCTGTGCAAGGTGCAAGCTTTGAAGTGAATAAAGGTGAAATTTTTGTCGTTATGGGTCTGTCCGGTTCAGGAAAATCAACGCTCGTACGAATGCTGAACAGGCTTATTGAACCAACATCTGGAGAGGTGTTAGTTGATGGTGAAGATATTCTCAAAATGAGCAAGGATGAGCTAGTAAGGTTCCGCAGAAGTAAAACCAGCATGGTTTTTCAGTCCTTCGCTCTTATGCCTCATCAGACCGTGTTGGAGAATGCTGCATTTGGCCTCGAACTTGATGGTATGGATAAGAAAGAGCGTGAGGAGCGAGCCTTAGATGCTTTGAAACAAGTCGGACTTGAAGGCTTGGAGAATGCATATCCAAATGAATTAAGTGGTGGTATGCAGCAGCGGGTCGGATTGGCGCGTGGCCTCGCTGTAGATCCGGAAATCCTGCTCATGGATGAGGCCTTTTCGGCGCTTGATCCTCTTATCAAAACAGAGATGCAGGATGAACTGCTGAAACTCCAAGATCGGCATGAGCGCACTATCATTTTTATCTCCCATGATCTAGACGAAGCATTACGGATCGGTGACCGAATTGCCATTATGCAGGGCGGGCGAGTCATTCAAGTGGGGACGCCAGAAGAGATTCTGCAGAACCCTGCTGACGATTATGTCCGGGCATTTTTCCGGGGCGTGGATCCAACCGGTGTTATTTCCGCCGGGGACATTGTTCGCGATAGCCAGCCAACGGTCGTCTGGCATACTAAAGCAGGCAGCCCGCGAGCCACCTTGGAAATGTTGAGCATGAAAGATCGAGAATTTGCCTATGTTCTTGACTCAGAACATCGGTTTTTGGGTGTTGTCTCTTCAGATTCACTGCGCGACGTTATTGATAAAGGTAATGGTACCAGCAAACTTGAACATGCTTTTCTGGGCGATGCAGAATCAGTTCAGGAAACCGATAGTCTCCAGGATATCTTGCCACTGGTAGCATCACATGCTTGGCCTATTCCGGTAGTAAATTCAGAACGTAGATATCGCGGCGTTGTTTCTAAAAACCTCTTCCTTCGCACCTTGAATCGTGCAGAGAAGGGGACCTATTTTGAGCAGTCAGCACCCTAGAATACTTTCTTCAGGAGTTTTATATAATGTTCAGTTTTGATGAAAGAGTGATTCCCTTGGATGTTTGGATCACCAGTTTTGTTGACTGGTTGGTTGAAGGATATCGATGGTTCTTCCAAATGATCAAGTGGCCAGTAGATTTTATTCTGTCCGGCGTATCGGACGGTCTATTGGCAACTCCGCCTCTCCTTGTTGTTGTGGTGTTTGCCATTATTGCTTGGCGGGTTTCAGGTTTTAAACTTGCGGGGTTTACGGTCGCATCATTAGTTCTCATCGGTCTACTTGGATTTTGGCCAGAAACCATGATAACCCTTGCCATGGTCTTTTCATCAGTTGTGTTCTGCACCGTTGTTGGGGTGCCATTTGGCATATGGGCTGGTCGCAGTGATCGTGTGAATAACATTCTACGGCCAGTTTTGGACGCGATGCAGACAACGCCAGCCTTTGTTTATCTGGTACCCATAGTGATGCTTTTTTCCATTGGCAATACAGCCGGTGTTCTGGCAACCATAATTTTTGCCTTGCCACCGCTCGTCAGATTGACGAGTCTTGGTATCAGGCAGGTGCATCCAGAGTTGGTCGAGGCTGCGCTCGCCTTTGGGGCAACAAGTTCGCAGGTTTTGCTTAAAGTTCAGATACCACTCGCTCTGCCGACCATCATGGCGGGCCTTAATCAGACCATCATGATGTCGCTTTCCATGGTGGTGATTGCCGCTATGATTGGCGCAGGAGGCCTCGGGGCACCTGTCGTTCTCGGCTTGAATACACTCGATATTGGTCTAGCCACCGTTGGCGGTCTAGCGATTGTTTTATTAGCAATCATTCTAGATAGAATAACCCAATCAATGGCAACCAAAAAAAAATAAGGACGGAAAATGATACTTAAAAAAGTAGTAATTGGTGCAGCTTTAGCTGCAATGACAATGACAGGGGCAGTTCTTGCCGATAATCACCAGCCAGGAGAAGGCGTTACCGTTAAACCTGCGCGAGCCACGTGGGATACCGGATTTTTTCAGGAAGCACTTGTGGCACGAGGTCTTGAGACTCTTGGCTATGATGTGGAAAAACCCAAAACGCTGGTGAATCCGATCTTTTACAAAACAGTGACTCTCGGTGATATTGATTATTGGACCAATGGTTGGTTTCCAATGCATAACGATCAACTACCGAACAATTTCGATGAAAAGGCTGAAAAGATTGGTTATGTAATGAAAGCCGGTGGTCTAGGGGGTTATTTAGTGTCTAAAAAAGACGCAGACAAATATAATATTACCTCCCTTGAAGATTTTAAACGCCCAGAGGTGAAGAAAGCATTTGATACCAATGGTGATGGTAAAGCCGATCTGACTGCCTGTCCTCCAGGTTGGGGATGTGAAAAAATAATCACCCACCATATGGATGTATACGGTCTCAAAGATTCTATCAATCCGGTGCAAGCTTCATATGCAGCAGGAATGGCATCAGCGATGGCGGGTTATAAAAATGGTGGACCAATATTTTTCTATACTTGGGCACCAAACTGGACCATTTTCAAACTGAAGCCAGGCAAGGACGTAGTCTGGATAAACGTGCCTGAAATTAATCCAACAAAAGCCCAAAGTGTTGCCGTTGAACGGATGACGATAAGTGGGCTTGAAGGCGCGGTTTCTGACCCGGTAAAACTTGGTTTTGTTGCTTCTGACATCCAAATAGTCGCCAACAAAAAATTCACCAAGCAGAATCCTGCAGCAAGGAAATTTTTTGAGGTCTTTACCCTGCAGCTTGCCGACGTCAACGAACAGAACACTCGGATGAACGATGGTGAAAAGAGTGCGCAGGACATTCAAGGCCACGTAGATGAGTGGATTGCCAAAAACCAAGATACATGGAACGGTTGGCTTACTGAAGCACGCAACGCTGCGAAGTAGCCTCAACCTACAATAGCTTATTTATAACCCGGAGCACACGTACAGTGCTTGCGGGTTATTTTTTTTCACAAAAACCAATTGTTTCGTCAAATGTTTGGACCTGCTTTCAAGCAAGAGTACAACGCTGATAATGATGTAGCCCTTTAAGAGGGAATGATGTTTTTTCAACGAAACAAGCCTAAGTTCTGAACATATTTTTCAAATTCAACACATTATTTAAAATATAACCCATAAGAAAAATGAATGTGCTTAATTAAGTTCAAAGGCACAGGTCTATTATTGGCAATCATTTAAAGAGAATGACCCAATCTATGGCAACAAAAAAATAAGGAACGAAAATGAGAATTAAGCAAGTAATAATGGGTGTAGCTTTAGCTGCAATGACCATGACCGGGTCAGCAGCTCTTGCCGATAATCACCAGCCAGGAGAAGGCATAACCGTCAAACCTGCACGGGCCACGTGGGACACCGGCTTTTTTCAGGAAGCTCTGGTGCGACGAGGTCTTGAAACTCTTGGGTATGATGTGGAAAAACCTAAAGATCTGTCGAATCCGATCTTTTACAAAACACTGACTCTCGGTGATGTAGATTACTGGACCAATGGCTGGTTTCCAAATCATGACGGCCAGATGCCGAAAGGGTTTTACGACAAAGGTGAGAAAGTTGGTTATGTTGTTAAGGCCGGTGGTCTGCAGGGCTATTTGGTGTCTAAGAAAGAGGCAGATAAATATAATATTACCTCTCTGGAGGATTTTAAACGTCCTGAGGTGAAAAAAGCATTTGATACCAATGGTGATGGCAAAGCCGATTTGACCGCTTGCCCTCCAGGCTGGGGATGTGAAAAAGTTATCAGCCACCATATGGATGTATACGATCTCAAAGATGCTATCAATCCGGTGACCGCTTCATATGCAGCAGGAATGGCATCAGCGATGGCGGGTTATAACAATGGTGAACCAATATTCTTCTATACTTGGGCACCAAACTGGACCATTTTCAAACTGAAGCCAGGCAAGGACGTTGTCTGGATAAACGTGCCTGAAATTAAGCCATCCGAAGCTCAACGTTCTGGTGTTGAACGGATGACAGTAAGTGGAATTGAAGGTGCGGTTTCTGACCCGGTAAAACTTGGTTTTGTTGTTTCTGACATCCAGATAGTCGCCAACAAAAAATTCACTAAGCAGAATCCGGCAGCAAGGAAATTTTTTGAGGTATTCACTCTGCCACTTGGCGATATCAACGAACAAAACACTCGGATGAACGAAGGCGAAAAGAGTACGCAGGATATTCAAGGCCACGTGGATGAGTGGATTGCCAAAAACCAAGATAAATGGAACGGTTGGCTTACTGAAGCACGCAACGCGGCTAAATAGTCTCAACCTGCAATAGCTTATGTGTAACCCGCAGCACACGTACCGTGCTCGCGGGTTATTTTTTTCACAAAAAAGCAGGTGTTTGGTGAAACGTATGCAACCGCTTTTTAAAAGGTACAAAGCTAATAAGTATGTAGCCCTTTAAAAGGCAATGATCGAGCAAAGAAACAAGCCTAAGTTGTTTTCATTTTTTTGAACTCAACATATTATTTTAAATATAAAGGTATTTATTTAAGTCCAAAGGTACAGGTCTACCAGTGCTTAATTATGCCACCAAAGGTTGTTCTATTTGATCACAGTATTTAGAAAGATATAAGCCAAGTAACGCCAACTGGGCAACTGATTTGGGTGTTACCGTATATTCTATTGTGATACTTTTGCAAATCAATATCCCTTGAGTTAGACCTTGTGATCGAACTTATTTCTGCCCCATTATGTGTTTAGGCTATGGCCTGCGGCCACTAACGTCGTGGCGCTTCACCCACACCAGACTAAGAGGAAATCAACGGCTATTCCCTCTTTATTCTTTATAAAATAATTGGCCCAGCCGCCCCGCAACATTTTCCTTATTTACTTAAACAACAGATGAGAAAAGGTCGCCATGGGGATTGATCCAGCTTTTAACTTCATTTAGTGTTCTTCGGACTTATTCGAAAATGCTAACACTTCCGATGGTACATCCTGTACCGCGAAAGCTAAGCTCACATCCATGTGAGCTTCACGCTATTTTCTTCAACGTCCTCAAGTTCAGAGTTGAATTTGTACATTTTCAATTAAGCAGACAAACTCATTTATGCCCCAAAATAAGTCAGCTAATTAGATTTGAGCTTTTCCTATTTAGCTTTCATCTATAGACAACTATGCGGCTAAATCGAAGAGAGTTAAATTACCGGTGTAGATGAGTCAGCGAGTATCCAAACAGGGATGTTTTGGTTAAGCCCACAGGGATGCTGATTTTAACATCAAGAGCTGGCGTCTCGCTTAATCATCTGCACTAAGGTCACTCTTTCACATCCCTGTGATCGCGACATTTACTACGTCCTGTAGCTCACATGCTGCAGGCAATAAGTTCAAATGAAGCTACGTTATAAATCAAGCTAAACCAATACCAAGTAAGCTGAGTTAATCAATATCTCAACCCCACTTTTGCCCAATTCTGAGTTCGATTAACCCCTAATTAAACTAAAATCATGCCCCATTCTTGATGATGCATGCGGCAACGGTTTTACGGGTTTGGGTTAGGGTACACCACCACTTAATACAATGCGCAGGTTGCTAAGTAACGTCAGCAAACTTGGGGATTCTCCAAATATAAAAATTCCCAGCGCTAAAGTGAAAAAGCAAGCGAGTATAGCGAAATGGAGCAATTACCGATACATCTCCAGCGCGCATAACAATAGTTAGCGCGTTATAAGGCGCTACACTCAAAACGATGGCGCCAATAATCTGCATTGCTGCAATAGCACTAAGGTGTAGATGACAAATGTGATTGCCTGTATTGACGGTTCAAAAGCAACCTTGGCCGTATGTGATGCCAGTGGCTGGGCTGCTGAGCAATTAAATGTCCCTGTGACCCTATTACATGTATTGGATAAACCCGCTTATCCTACCGAGCTGAATTTATCGGGGAACATAGGTTTAGGTACGCGTGAGCACTTGCTCGCCGAAATGGTTGAACTTGAAGAACGCCGCGGCAAACTAGCACTCGAGCCGGCTAAGTATATGCTGCAAGATGCAACCCCCCGGGTGTTTGAAAGACACCCCACAGTAGCGATCGACCCACTGCAGCTGACTCGATGGCTAACAAATACCCTTGTCAATTTTACAGTAAATGCCTTCATATGAGGCAAGGTCAACGTGGTGATCATCGCGGCGTTCAACGCGCAATGAGATGAAATAGCTTGTTCAAATCAACCTTGACTACGGCTTTATGCTTCCTATACTCAAAAGTGATCTCAAAAAGGAGCCGCTAATGCAAGTTAAGCCAGATAGGCACAACACAGGTACATTCATTGCGATAATGATGATGTGCGTATTGATGATTATCACATCGCCTGTGGTAGCAAAAGAGGCACCTGCTCAACCGCGGCTGATATTACAGATCACCGTCGATGCGCTGCGTGGCGATCTGTTAAATCGATATGACAAGGTACTGGGTGAGGGCGGGTTCCGTTATCTGCTGGATAACGGGATCAACTATAACAATGCCCACTATCAGCACGCCAACACCGAAACTATTGTTGGACATACTTCCCTAGCAACCGGTGCTGCGCCAGCTGCTCATGGCATGGTGGCTAATGTCTGGTTTGATCGTGATAAAGACCGCCTAGTCTATAACATCGAAGATGCGAACTATCATCTGCTCACAGCTGGCGCTGATGTCGATAAGCAAACCGAGATCGACCCGACGCAAAAAACCGCCAAGGTCGATGGTCGCTCACCCAACAATATTATGACTTCAACGCTCAGTGATGAGATCGCAATCAGTTTTGCCGGCCGTTCTAAAATATTTGCGGTGTCGGTCAAAGACCGTGGTGCGGTGGCACTCGCCGGACATGCCGGCAAAGCGTTCTGGTTTTCCAAGGCCAGCGGTGAATTTGTGACCAGTAATTATTATTACGATCGTTATCCCGACTGGGTCGTTGAATGGCATACCCGCAAACCGGCCAACGCCTTCGCCGATAAATCATGGCAACTGCTGCGTAAACCTTCCGACTATCTGTTTGCTGATGCCGATGATCGCGAGTACGAGACCGATCTCGCGGGTTTTGGCCGCGTCTTTCCCCATGCCTTTGGTCAGGCCGATGATAAGTATTTCACCACCAAACTGACACTTAGCCCCGCCGGTGATGCACTGACGCTGGATTTTTCCAAGACATTACTCGATAAAGAAAAACTCGGCCAAGATGACGTGCCGGATTATCTCGCCATCAGTTTTTCATCAACCGATTATGTCGGTCATATCTTCGGTGCATCGAGTCTGGAGAGCGAAGACAATATTGCCCAACTTGATCGTACACTGGCGGATCTGTTTGCCTATGTTGATAAAAAAGTCGGCCTGGAAAATACTCTGATTGTGTTATCTGCTGATCATGGTCAACCAGAGGTTCCCGGTTATCTGCATGGCAACGGCATCGCCAAGGCGAGCTACTTTGATGTCGAGGCACTGGATAACAGCTCGGCAATCGCGGCGATAAAACAACAGTTCGGTTTGCTCGTGACGCCAGCAGAGAAGTTAGGCGATAAGTCCGGTGAGCCATCGGATACGGCTTCAGCTCACGCTAATAATAAGCCAAAGCAAGCAAAGCTAATCGAAGCGTATTTTCATCCTTACCTTTATCTCAATCATAAACTGATCGATAAAAAAGGCTTGGATCAAGCGGCAATAGAGCAAACGCTGGTTGATGAACTGCTCAAATTTGATGGCATCGCTTATGCGGTATCGAGCGCAGCATTGCGCACCAATAGCGTGCCAGATAATGCGATGATACGTTCAATCAAAAGCAACTATCACCCGAAACGCTCCGGCGATATCTATGTGGTTTTCCAGCCCGATGTGTTCATTAATGATTTCGATGGCCTAACCGTGTCTTCAACCCATGGTTCGCCCTGGCGTTACGATACCTTCGTGCCAGTGATCTTTGCCGGTGCGGGTTTGTCTGCTGCGACGGTGAGTCGTGCCATTACGCCTTATGATATCGCGGCGACAATCACGACGTATCTCAACATAAAACCACCATCGGGTTCGACGGGAACGCCGCTTAAGGAAGTGTTGGCCAAGTAGCGCAAGCTGGAATAATGAATGACTTTATGGAGAAATGACTTTATGGCTAAATGATGCGAGCAGGGTGGTGATTACTGGCGCAAGTCTTGGAGCAGTTCTTGAAGACGAAAAGTCATATGCCGAACAAGATGACAAGTTGACAAGATCACAAACCGATGGCCTGTTACCGTAAGCGTGGATAAACCCAGTTCGATATGGCTTAGTTGCAGTGGTTTTGAAACGTTAAAGACTCTGTTTAGATTATGCTGGCTCATTAAGTTAACGTTAGCCTGCTTTGGGCGCCATGTTTAACGCACCATGTTTAACGCACTATATTTAACGCATCATGATACGGATTAGCCTGTGCGACTCCCACCTTAACGCGGCATTAGTGATAGCTTTGCTCATCTGAGCATCCAGTGCGAGTTAACCACCAATGGGTTTATGCTAGACGATATCCAACTCATCTCAGCTGTCTTGACACCCATTGACGGCTACTCTTGCTGATAAGTGATTTTATTGATGTACCAGGTTTTATCGCCTTGAGGCGTGCTGACAACCGCATCATCGTCGACCTGTTTTTTGAGCAGGGCGCGGGCCATGGGTGAGTCAATTGAGATGTAACCTTTGTGTTGGTCGTAAATTTCGTCAGGGCCGACAATTTTAAAGGTTTTAATATCACCGGCATCGTTTTCAATCTCAACCGTGGCGCCAAAAAACACTTTGCCTTTTTGCTCGGGATCGTAATAGACAATCTTCAGTTCGGGCAACAGCTTGCGTAAATAGCGTACCCGGCGATCGATTTGGCGTAACAAGCGCTTGTTAAAGGTGTAATCAGCGTTTTCAGAGCGATCCCCAAGACCTGCCGCCCAAGTGACAATTTTAGTGACTTCAGGACGTTGTTCTTTCCACAAATAGTCATGCTCAATTCTGAGTTTATTGTAGCCTTCTAAAGTGATTAACTTAGTTTTCACGCTGGATACTCTTTAATATTCTCGATTAACGGTAGGATTTTATGTTGCGCCGCAATATTCATCTCTGTGTTTTAGCACTTCATGTCCGATGATGCATTCTTTTTATCGATTATCTATAAACACATAATAAAGCCTTTCGTACTAGCAGCGAAAGGGTGGTCTTTATGGTATCTTTGGCATAATTTTATTTTAAACCATGTCGAATTCGATTGATTATGCATAATATTGCCCAGATTATCGCTCAAGAACTTAATGTCCGTGAACAACAGGTCACTGCGACCATTGCGCTATTAGATGATGGTGCCACAGTGCCGTTTGTGGCGCGTTATCGTAAAGAAGCTACCGGTGGCTTAGATGACACTCAATTGCGTAACTTGTTTTCACGCTTAGGTTATTTACGTGAGTTACACGATCGCCGCCAGGTGATTTTGTCGAGTATTGGCGCCCAAGGGAAATTAACCCCAGCGTTAACTCAAGCGATTAATGACGCCGACAGCAAAACCCGTCTTGAAGATTTATATCTGCCATACAAACCTAAGCGTCGCACCAAGGGCCAAATTGCCATCGAAGCCGGTATTGAACCGCTTGTTGATGCCGTATTAGCCGATCGCCAATTAGATATTGATACCAAAGCCACTGAATTTATTAATCCACAAGCTGGATTTGCCGACACCAAAGCGGTACTTGATGGTGCGCGTTATATTTTAATGGAGCGCTTTGCCGAAGATGCAGAATTACTGCGTAAAGTTCGTCAGCATTTAGTACCGCAAGCCGTGCTTGAAAGCCGCATGATCAAAGGTAAAGAAAAAGAAGGCATTAAATTCCGCGATTATTTTGAACACAATGAAGTGATGAGTAAAATCCCATCGCATCGCGCCCTAGCCATGTTGCGTGGTCGTAATGAAGGCATGTTAAAGCTGTCGATGAACGCCGACCCTGATACGCAAGCGACTGAAGGCAGTTATTGTGAGGTGATTATTAGCGATCACTTTGGGTTAGTACTGAGCCACTCTAGTGTTGATGAATGGTTGAAAACCGTGGTGACTTCGACATGGCGGATTAAAGTTGCCTTGCAAATGGAAACCGAGTTTATTGCTAAGATGCGTGAAAGCGCAGAAGAAGAAGCCATTAGAGTGTTTGCCCGTAACTTAGGCGATTTACTGATGGCAGCACCAGCGGGTGCTAAAGCGACCATGGGACTGGATCCTGGCATTCGTACCGGGGTGAAAGTCGCGATTGTGGATAACACCGGTAAGCTGGTGGCGCACACGACTATTTTCCCCCATGCCCCGCAAAACTTGTGGGACAAATCAATTCGCACCTTAAGTAACTTAGTGACGATGCACAAAGTGGAGATTATTGCGATTGGAAATGGCACCGGCTCGCGTGAAACTGACAAGCTAACCGGCGAGTTAATCGCTGCCGTGAAAGAAACGCATCCGACGTTGACCAAAGTGATGGTGAGTGAGGCGGGTGCATCTGTGTATTCAGCCTCAGAGTTTGCCGCTAATGAGTTTCCTAATCTTGATGTGTCTATTCGCGGTGCGGTATCAATTGCGCGTCGCTTACAAGATCCGCTGGCCGAACTGGTAAAAATAGAACCCAAAGCCATTGGCGTGGGGCAATATCAACATGATGTTAGCCAAAGTCAGTTATCGCAGTCGCTCGATGCCGTCGTCGAAGATTGTGTTAATGCTGTGGGTGTTGACTTAAACATGGCATCGGCCGCGTTATTGGCCCAAGTGGCTGGGTTAACTAAAACCTTAGCGAGAAACGTGGTTGATTTTCGTGATACCAATGGCCAATTTACCAACCGGAAGCAATTATTGAGTGTGGCACGTTTAGGGCCTAAGGCTTATGAACAAGCGGCAGGCTTTTTACGTATTCGCAATGGTGATAATCCACTGGATTCATCATCAGTTCACCCTGAAGCGTACAGTTTGGTCGAGTCGATTGCTGGTGCTAAGTTATTGTCTTTAACTCAACTGATTGGCAATAGCGATTTATTAAAACAGATTAACGCTGCCGAGTTTGTTACCGACGCATTTGGCGTGCCGACCATTAACGATATTTTAGCTGAGCTAGACAAGCCTGGGCGCGACCCGCGTGGTGAGTTTAAAACGGCTACTTTTAAAGACGGTATAGAAGAGTTAAAGCATCTTAAAGTCGAAATGATATTAGAAGGTGTGGTGACCAATGTGACTAACTTTGGTGCCTTTGTGGATGTGGGCGTGCATCAAGATGGACTAGTGCATATTTCATCGTTAACAGACAAGTTTGTTAGTGACCCACATACTGTGGTTAAAGCCGGTGATGTGGTTAAAGTCAAAGTGATGGAAGTGGATATTGAACGTCGTCGCATTGCGTTAAGCATGCGTCTTGATGAAAAAATCGATGCCGAAAAAGCGACCCGACAGTCGGCAGGCAAACCCCAAAATAGTTACCAGAAAAAGCCTGCTACGGGTCAGCCTGCAGCCAATGGCAAAAGTGCTGGTCATAATAAATCGGCCAGCAAGCCAGTTAAAGCGCCGCAAAATGCGGCGATGGGTGATGCTTTTGCAAATGCCTTTGCTAAACTCAAGAAATAGTAAATTATTGCTTAGAGTAAACCGTATTTTAATAAAGCATTGATTATTAAAGCTCTTTCATCTTAGATGTTAGGGCTTTTTTGTTTTTTAGCGAGGAGTTTAAAACTGAATTAACCAGACAGTAACAATTCAGTTTTTATTAAGCAAATCTTAAGTTTCAAAGCGGAATATCAGCGCCAGTCGAGTTTATTGCGAGTGGCAACATTGAAATTACTAACGCAAACACTATCCCGTATCACCCCAAAAAGTATCAGTTATGAGGCGATGACCTGCATTATCGCTGTGTATTTTGGTTTGGTATTAAATTTTCCGTTAATCCGTAAAATCTATCGATTATCAGCAGATGGGCACGTGTTGTTTTCGCTGTCACCAGCGATTTTGCTCACGAGTTGTTTTGTGCTGATATTTAGCTTATTTGCGTTTAAATTTGTGTTTAAACCGGTGATGATTGTGTTGTTGCTTTCGTCGTCAGCCGCTATGTATGCCATGTTAAAATATAATGTCATGTTTGATTACGGCATGATTGAAAATATTTTTGAAACTAATTCTGGTGAAGCATTTTCCTACATAAATGCTCAATCAATTGGTTATGTGTTGGTGTTAGGGGTATTACCTTCCATATTGCTTGTCAGTATTAAAGTCACCAGCGACCATTCGTTTATTAAAGCGGTGTTTCGCCGTGTTGGTTTTACGGTTATCAGTTTAGTGGTTCTGGGGATGATGGTGGTGTTTTTCTATAAAGATTATGCATCGGTAGGGCGCAACAATAGCTATCTTAATAAGATGATTATTCCTGCGCATATTTTCAATACGGTTAAATACCTAAACCAACGTTACTTTACTGAAAAGTTAACCTTTAACCCTATTGGTCAAGATGCACAGTTAACCCCGAGTGCGAATGGCAAACCTACACTTATGGTACTTGTTGTAGGTGAAACCGCTCGAGCACAAAATATGGCTTATAACGGTTATCAGCGTAATACCAACCCTTACACTGAAAATCTCGACATTATTGCCTTACAAAACGTGTCGTCGTGCGGCACGGCAACAGCACATTCATTACCTTGCATGTTTTCAAATCTAACCCATGACAATTACAATCGTGAAGTTGCCGATGCACGAAATAATGTGCTTGATGTGATTAAAGCGGCTGGTGTCAATGTGACGTGGTTTGACAATGACGGTGGTGATAAAGACGTTGGATCACATATTAAGAAGATAGATATTTCGCCGAGTGAGGCAAACCCATTATGTGATGGATCAAGTTGCTATGATGAGATTTTAGTTGAAAAGCTCAGTCAAAAATTACAACAACAAAGTGAGGCAAGCGCGGCATCGGGTAAAAAGTTAGATAATCAATTTATCGCCTTACATACTATTGGTAGCCATGGGCCGACTTATTGGCAGCGTTACCCAGCCGATAAAGCTTTATTCACTCCAGCTTGTAGCCGCAGCGACATTGAAAACTGTAATGACCAAGAGATTGTTAACGTTTACGACAATACCATTGCCTATACCGACTTTGTGTTGGCAAAAACAATTAACTTACTTAAGCAGTACCAAGACAAATATAATGTCGCACTGGTGTATTTGTCTGATCACGGTGAGTCTTTGGGTGAAAGTGGTATGTATTTACACGGCACGCCTTATAGCATTGCGCCAAGCCAGCAGACCCATGTGCCTTGGTTTATGTGGTTACCGCAAGACTACACACAAGCAAAAGGGGTTGATCGTAAATGTATTGCCGAGCACGCCTTAAGTGGCTCTTATTCCCATGACAACTTGTTCCATACTTTATTAGGGCTTTACGGTGTAAGCAGTTCGGTGCGAGACCCAAAATTAGACATCACCACCGATTGTAAAATAACCTAGGGTATACCCATGACAACATCAGTTTCATCATCTACATCTGATGATAATGTAATCAAGAATGTAACAAAGAATGTAACAAAGAACGCAACAAAAAGTGTTACGGCTAAGCAGACAACCGTTGTGGTAAAACGCCATGGCTTTATGCGTTTACTGTATACCTGTAAACATACTTTTAATGGTTTAAAGTGGATGTGCCGAAATGAAGCGGCATTTCAGCAAGAAATATTACTGTTTATCCCATTGACTGTGTTTGCCTGTATGGCAAATATTAGCGCGCCGCAATCTGCCATATTGGTACTGGCATTACTATTTGTATTGTTCGCTGAGTTGGTCAATACGGCTATTGAAGTGGTGGTAGACCGCATTGGCTTGGAGTTTGATACCTTGTCAGGGTTAGCAAAAGACATCGCGTCGGCATTTGTTTTTCTGAGCATGCTAATGGCAGCAATTGTGTGGTGGGTTATTTTGTGGGCATAATTATGAGCAAGCTATAGTGGTTAATATCAGTGATGACTGACCGAAATGATCAATAAATAGTGTTAGCAAAAAACGGTATTAGCCTAGTTATTATAAAGGACACTCAATGAAAGTGTTGTTGATTGAAGACTCTGAAGCGCTGCGTCGCGGCATTAGAGTTGGGTTAGATCATTTAGGTTACACCGTTGATGAAACCGGTGATGGTTCTGAGGGCTTAAGTATGGCGCTCACTAACCAGTATGACTTTATTATTTTAGATTTAATGTTGCCTAATGTAGATGGGCTGAGTTTGTTGAAAAGCATCCGTAAACTAGGTAATCAAACGAAGGTGATTATTTTATCGGCTAAATCTCAAGCCGAAGATCGGGTGACGGGGCTATTGGCGGGTGCAGATGACTATCTGTGCAAACCTTTTTCTTTCGATGAATTACAAGCGAGATTAATGACTCTTGGCCGTCGTGGTGGGCTGAATCAACAAGCCAAAACGATTTGTATTGCTGATTTTGTGCTTGATACCAGTAACAAATCTCTTTATGCCAATGGTCACTATATCGATCTAACTAAAAACGAATTTAAAATTGTTGAGTATTTATTTAGTAATCCTAAACAATTACTCAATCCTGAACAAATTAGTGAAGCGGTTGTGGGCTCATTTAACCATTTGTCGAAAAATACCATCGAGGCTCATTTATCGTCAGTGCGAAAAAAATCCAAAGCAGTTGGATCAACGCTACCAATTAAAAATAAACGTGGTTTTGGCTATTTTGTGGGTGAACATTAATGAGATCGTTAAGCACGCATTTAGTGAACACCATGACATATGTGGTCTCAGCGATTTTAATTTTAGTGTTTCTTGCCATTGATATCAGCATAGATAACTGGGTTGATGTTGAATTTGACAGTGCTCTCACCGATAAGTCTAATTACTTAAAAACATTAGTAAAAGTGACTAAAAATGGCACGGAATTTGATTTTGCAGGTGAGTTTATGCCCGAATTTGGCATCTCAACGAAAGCGAGTTTTTTCCAGTTATGGCAAGGCGATGCAGTTTTTGAGCGTTCGGAGTCGTTAAGCCAGTTTCCAGGTATGGATTTATTAAAACAAGACCTGCCATTAAACAGTGAAATCTTTGCTGATGTGGTGTTACCAGATGGCAGAGATGGTCGCGCTATGGTGTCTTATTTTGAGCCGCAAGTCCCTAGCAATAGCTCAATACTACCGAGTAAAATTGAGCCTATGTGGCTCACTATTGCGATTGCTACCACAGATTTAACCCAGATTTCGGTGATCATTGATTCTAGTTTAGCGATTGGTTTATTGCTGGTGATTGTGTTGATCCGTTGGGCTGTGGTTAAGGTCATTTATCGGGGATTAATGCCACTTAACGAATTAAATCTGGCGTTAAAAAACGTCGATGTAACCCAAAAACACATCCCATTATCGTCGCATTTTGAGCGTTATACTGAGATTGAGCCAATACGCAACGAACTGAATAAGTTTATTCAGTTAAGCCAGCAATACTTACAAACAGAAAAGCGCATTACCGCCGATATTGCTCATGAATTGAAAACCCCTATCAGTGAATTGATCAGCTTAAGCGAGATCTACATTCGTTATCCAGATGATCAACGTATTGGTGTGAGTTATAAACAAGATGTACTCAATATTAGTTTACGGATGAAAACGATAGTCAATAATCTATTACTATTGCAACAAGCCTCATCTGAAAATATTAATCTCCATCGACAACATATCTATATTAACGCCTTGATGGATCAAATTGTTGATGAGTTAGCATTTAAGTTCGCGACTATCCATTCTCGCTTGAATATTGACAATCGAGCTTCCAATGATCACTGTTTTGCTGATGAGTTTTCTTTACACCTCATTCTAAGCAACTTATTTGATAATGCGCTCTACTACAGCCCATCAGACTCGGCGATTCAAATATGCTTAGTATCCGATGACCAAGGCTTAACGATAAGCGTTGAGAATCAATTGGTGACCGCCATCAAGGCTAATGATTTACAACGACTCACATTACCATTATTTCAAACCGAACGGTCGCGCTCAAATAGTGAACGTCATGGATTAGGATTGGCGATAGTGGAAAATATCGCTAAATTGAATGGGTTTGAATTTTACTTTACGTTGGTTTCCTCTGACAAAATTAGGTTTAGTCTGCACATCCCAGCAATCGCTGACGGCTAAACAAGATTGTTCTAATGCAGATCACATTGAAGTGATAAATGATTGAGCCGAATCGTTAGTAAAAGGTTAATATAGGTCGATTGTCACTGAACTTTGATAGTCAATTAGAGTCCTAGGTTCAGAACGTTTTAGTGTCAGAGATCTCACCTCTTATGAGTGTTAGTTAATATATTGATAAAGATAGCAATATATTTTTAATTTGATTGGGTTAATCAAACCGTAAAGACGACACTTATCAAGGTAAATCGACCTTGAGAACGAGCATTAATCTGTTGTAAATAACAAACATGCTACGTTTGGCACGACTTGTTGAATATAAATGACGTATGTAGTAATAAAAAAACAATAATATTGGAGCAATAAATGGCTGTAAATTTCTTTGGGCTTAGCGAACGTTCTTCGTCGCTATCCACACCACACACTTCGCGAAGTTTACTCCAAGTCATTATTATATTCAGTGTTATGTCACTTATTATCTTGAGCCTAAGCCGCCTAGGTTTGTCTTTGTGGCAGGCCGACCGCGTCAGTGATGCGCAAGGTTGGGGTTATATTTTTATTCAGGGGCTGCGCGTTGATTTTGCTTCAGTGTGTTGGTTATGGGGCATAGCAGCTTTAGGAACCGTAGTGTTTTCTGGGGAGCATTTAGTTGGCCGAGCTTGGGTGATGATATTACGAGTGTGGTTAACACTAGGTTTATGGGTGATTATTTTTCTTGAAGCCTCCTCGCCGTCATTTATTGCCGAATATGACTTTAGACCTAACCGTTTATACGTAGAATATTTAGTTTATCCAAAAGAAGTATTATCTATGCTATGGGCTGGGCGTAAAGCTGAGCTTATCCTTTCTGGATTGATCACTATCGGCAGTTTGTGGGGGGGGTGGTGGTTTAGCGGTAAACTCACTCAGCGTATTTGTTACCCTAAATGGTATTGGCGCCCAGTGGTGGCGGTGATGGTCATTGCGATTACGATACTAGGTGCGCGTTCATCATTGGGGCACCGTCCGCTTAATCCTTCACTGGTGGCATTTTCTGACGATCCGTTAATTAATTCCTTAGTTCTTAACTCATCTTTTTCATTAATTTTTGCGATTAAGCAGATGGGTAATGAACAAGATGCATCGAAAGTGTATGGCAAACTACCCTATGATAAAGTGATTGATATTGTGCGCCGTGAAAGTGGTCGGCCACTGAGTGCATTTACCTCAGCAGATATACCGTCGTTGTCATTTAATCAAGCTAGTTATAGCGGTAAACCGAAGAACCTTGTGATCATTTTACAAGAAAGCTTAGGTGCGCGTTTTGTGGGTAGTTTAGGTGGCTTACCGTTAACCCCCAATATTGATGAGTTATCTCAACAAGGGTGGTTTTTTGAAAACTTATACGCGACAGGTACGCGCTCGGTAAGAGGTATTGAGGCGGTGACAACCGGTTTTACGCCAACGCCAGCAAGGGCGGTCGTTAAGCTAGGTAAAAGCCAAACCGGCTTTTTTACCATTGCGGATTTATTAAAACAACATGGCTATACCACGCAGTTTATTTATGGCGGCGAAAGTCATTTTGATAATATGCGCAGTTTCTTTTTAGGCAATGGTTTTTCCGATATTGTTGATCAAGGTGACTATAAGGACCCAGCGTTTATAGCGTCTTGGGGAGTCTCTGATGAGGATCTATTGTTCCGCGCCGATGAAGAGTTTTCGC
Source organism: Shewanella sp. S1-49-MNA-CIBAN-0167 (assembly GCF_040310145.1). NCBI lineage: Bacteria > Pseudomonadati > Pseudomonadota > Gammaproteobacteria > Alteromonadales > Shewanellaceae > Shewanella > Shewanella sp. S1-49-MNA-CIBAN-0167. The sequence goes on from NZ_JBEOPO010000001.1 coordinate 83,592, forward strand.
GAATGCACAAAGAAGGTAAGCCATTCTTTAGTTTAGTGTTTAGCTCAAGCAACCATGATCCGTATGAGTTCCCTGATGATCGAATTGAGCTGTATGAACAACCGCAGTACACCATGCACAACGCGGTAAAATATGCCGATTATGCCTTGGGTGAGTTTTTCAAGAAAGCAAAAAAATCAACGTATTGGAAAGATACTTTATTTTTGATTATAGCCGATCACGATAGTCGTGTTGGCGGCGCAGCATTAGTGCCTGTGTCTCGTTTTCGTATTCCTGGGCTTATTTTAGGCGACGGTATTGATATGAAGCGAGACCCTCGTATTGTCAGCCAGATTGACATGGCGCCGACGTTAGTTTCTTTGCTTGGCATTTCTGATAATTATCCGATGTTAGGCCGTGATTTAACCAAAGAACCAGATTCTTGGCCTGGCCGAGCGATGATGCAGTACAATCAAAACTTTGGTTTATTAGAGGGGGATAAAATGACAATTTTACAACCTGAATTACCTCCAGAAAGTGTGATGTACGATTTTGCTACAGAAAAAATGACACCGACGACATTGGATGAGACACAAGCGGAAGCGGCATTAGGGTGGGCGTTATGGGGCAGTTTGGCCTATAACAAAATGTTGTATCGTACGGCGAATACAGAGGCTAAGCCAACACTCTCTGATATAACGACCACCGAAAAAGCCACCGAAGTATCACGCTAATATTTGTAACTGAGACTCATTGTTTGGCGCGGATTGTTGTTGATAGAATTGACCAATCCGTTGGCCAAATTGCTGATAGGTCGCTTTTGATACGCCAGCGTCGATGAGTTGGCGCTGCCAAGGTTCCGCTGTTTTTTTTGCGGCCACCGTTTGGGTTTTTAGCTGAATATCTTTACGTTGCAATGCCGGTGTATGGCTTGCCATAACTCTGATTGTCTTAACACTAACAGCTTGTGCTGCGGCGGATTTAGGGGCAACAGATTGTTGTTGGGTGAGGTTTTGTTGCTGGCGCTTGGCCTGTTCTTGCTGTTGTTTTTTTTCTGCGACGATATAAGCCGTAGCGCGTTCATTTTGTGGATTTAATGATCGCTCTCGGTGGCCTTTAGCCGGTTCTTGCGGTGGAAGGATCGGCGGTTTTTGTTGGTTGTCCACTCGCGCAAGATCCGTTGCAACATTTGACGTTGCTAGCGGCACTTGCGGATAATGAGTGGTGATAATCATCTTGACCTTGCCAATACGATGTCCTGACTAAATTATAGTCAATATTTCGCTAAGGCTAAAGCGCTATTAGGTTATTTTTAGCTGTATTTTGTGATCCAAGGTAATAAATGGCCTAAAAAAGCATCTGGATGGGAAATAAACGGCGCATGGGATGCCTTATGGATCACCACATCTTCAATGTTGTCACTGTTAGGTAATGCAGTGATAATCTTTCTCGGCACCAAACTATCTAACTTGCCCCATATACGTAACCACGGTTGCTCTATTTGAGCGATCGTTGCCCGTAAATCCACTTGCGCTAACATATCCAATCCTTGCGACAATGCTTGTTGTGTCGGTAATGGTTTATTTAACACTAAGTTTTTGATGTGTAGAATATCGGATTTTGGATTATCACTTCCCATGGCTTGGATCGCCAAAAAGCGTTCTACTGTGCGGAATAAATCGTGGCTTAATTGGCTTGAAAACTGTGCTAACACCTGTGGCTGGATCCCAAACCAAGCTGGGGCTAAGTTGTTGGCTTCGCGAGCCATAAAACAGGGTGATGAGGCAATAGTGACTAATGCTGCCACTGACTCTGGGTTGTTAATGGCAACTTGGCTAGCAATCAATCCACCTAATGACCAACCTATCCAAATAGCCTGCTGTGGAAGTTGTTCAGCCAACGCTTGTGCCCACTGGGTAATGTCACCATCGATATTGGGGCTCAAACCAAAACCCGGCAAATCAACATAATGCACTCTATACTGTTGCAATGCGTTTTTTAATGGACTGAAGACTTGGTTATTCACCCCCCAACCGTGTAATAACACGATGTCTTGGCCTTGAGAGCCTTCGGTATCAATATGCAATGCAGGAAAACTCACGGTTAATACCTCTTTTGAGCCTATTTAATGGAATGAATAGCCAATGCCGCCAATCAATAATTCAGTCAACATCGCCCACGTATTACGCTTATGCACCAACAGTGTTCAGCGTGCAAGAGTCATTTTACTGGCCAGTTTACCCAACCGTTGCTTGCTGTGCCAGCAAAGGATAGAGCAAACGGGTTATCAGCAATTGTTTCCTAATCAAGTACTCACGGGTGTTTGCCAAGAGTGCTTAGCGGCGAGTTTGTATCAGCATGAAGTGTGTTTAGGTTGTGGTCGCGAAATAGCAGTGCTGCAGGCATATTGTGGTAAATGCCTTCAACACACACCCAATTGGGTTGTTGCACCTTGCAGTTATCATCAAGGGTTAGGGCCTCTTATCGCCGCGATTAAATACCAACAACAATGTGCGCCGCTTAACGCGATAACTCAGCAATTAGCTTGTCGAATCGAATTACTCATTAAACATGGCATCATTAGGCGGCCACAGGTGTTGATCCCGGTACCTTTACATCCAAATCGTTTGCGGCAGCGAGGCTTTAATCAAGCCTGGTTAATAGCGAAAGAATTAAGTCTATTAACCAATATTCCTGTCGACGACAGTTGTTTAATCAGGGTTGTTGATACTTCACCACAAACGGGATTAGCGGGTAAACAGAGGCGTAAAAACTGTCATGGTGCATTCAGATTATTGGATGGGATGACGTACCAGCGTGTCGCTTTGATTGATGATGTTGTCACTACAGGCACTACAGTGGATGAAATTGCGCGATTATTTAGTACACAATTTGTCCATGTACAAACTTGGTGCCTTGCGCGTGCTGAAGCGCCCGGATTGTTAGATTAATTCGATTTTAATAATAACCAGTTTTATTATCTAATATAACCAGTAACTTACTCATTACTTATAAGGCTGAGGATCTTGTTTGCTGAAGTTTATTTGGCTTAAAAAACTTTGCACTAGATCATTTTTTTAAGATCTTGTCTCACTGACACTACAAAGCCAATGCAACACAGGGTATCATAGATCTAATTCTTACTAATTTACTCAGGTATACCCTGACGGAGCAGGTTTTTATGATCACCATTTCCGATACAGCTCAGGCCCATTTCGTAAAGTTGTTGGCCGATCAGCCAGAAGGCACTCATATTCGTGTTTTCGTGATAAGTCCAGGTACCGCTCAAGCTGAATGTGGTGTGTCTTATTGTCCACCTGATGCCGCTGAAGCTGATGATGTAGAACTTCCATTTAATGGCTTCAGCGCTATGGTCGATGAAAAGAGCGCCCCTTTCTTAGATGATGCCAGCATTGATTTTGTAACCGACCAGCTTGGTTCGCAACTGACATTAAAAGCGCCTAACGCAAAAATGCGTAAAGTGTCTGGTGATGCGCCGTTAGTTGAACGTATCGAGTATGTTATTCAGTCAGAAATTAATCCACAACTTGCCAGCCACGGCGGTAACATCACCTTGATAGAAATTACTGATGATGGTGTTGCAGTATTGCAGTTTGGTGGTGGATGTAACGGTTGTTCTCAAGTTGATATCACCTTAAAAAATGGTATCGAGAAGCAGCTGTTAGATATGTTCCCAACGGAATTAACCGGCGTTCGAGATGTGACCGAACACCAGCATGGTGACCATTCTTACGCATAATAATGCCAAGATTGACGCTTGAATTGAGAAACGCGACCTTATTATGGGTCGCGTTTTTTGTTGGTATAGCTTGGACTTCAGTCGTCTCGTGTGAGCACTTCAAGTAATTCGATATCAAAAAACAAAGCTGAATTTGCTGGAATACGATCGCCCATTTGACGTTCGCCATAGGCTAGATGGGCCGGTACTGATAATTTTCGTTTACCGCCCACATTCATGCCGATAATACCCTGATCCCAGCCTTTAATGACTCTACCTGTGCCGATGACACATTGAAACGCATCAGAAGCATCAAACTGGGTGCCATCGGTTAAACGTCCACTGTAGCGGGTTGTAATTAACGCACCTTTAACTGCAGTTTTACCGTTGCCAACTTCAATGTCGGTAATAATCAATTCTTGAGTCATAGTATTCTCGTGTGTGACGACTTGGGCTATTTGAGGTTATTTTACCCCAAGATTGGTCGCTAAGAAGTGTTCTATTTCACTAGTTTTTCTTAGGCGATGTGGATTATTGCTGACATTGTGATCGCCATTTTCACGTTCGATGTCGTTAACGGGTTTATGTAAATGCTTCATTGCGGCATACATTTTTACTGGAATTAATCTCAATTAGGAGTGTCGCAGCTATTCTCTGAATTGTGGTATCAATAGGCTTCGTTCGTTCTAGTGCTATTACGGGATAAGTTTGATGACTCATAAGCACTATGATGTGGTCAGCAGTTGATACCTGAGTTTGTAGTAATAGTGCCAGCCAAGAGTCAAGCTTCGGCATAGCATGAATATTGACATCGCAGCCCACAGACTGTGGTTACCCCAATCTTGCAACACGTACCAGCAGGGGAAATAAATTCCAAAGGTGGCCAATATCATGCTATTTCGCATTATCTGCCCATGGGCGGCACCAATATATACACCATCGAATAAGTAGCAGCCAAACGCTAATATAGGCATGAAAATAAGCCAGATTAAATAATTATTTGCGGTATCTTGTACTGCTTCTATGTTGGTTAATAGCTGAATTATCCATGGCCCTGCCAACCAAAATAGCAGGCTAAATAACACCGCAACCATTGCCGACCAGCAAAATGCGAGTACTACGCTGTCATGGAGTAAGGTTGGGTTTTTTTGGCCAAATGCGCGGCCCACTTCAGCTTCGGCATAATAGGCTATGCCATCTAACGCATAAGATATCAGCATCAGTAAATTGAGCAGTACCGCATTAGCGGCAATAATGTTGTCGCCTAATCCGGCACCATAGAAAGTCATAAAGCTAAAGGCGGCTTGCAAACACAAGCTGCGGATAAAAATATCACGATTTAAGGTGAGTAAACGAGCATATCCACGCCATGATAAATGCGCGATAACTTGGCTTAATTTTAGTCCGCCCATATCAACCAGCTGGCGTTTAACCATGACTAATGCCACTGAAAAAGCACAGATATCAGCAATAACCGATGCCAAAGCCACGCCTTGCACATTCCATTTAAAGACCATAACAAACACAAGATCGAGAATAATATTGACGCTGTTAGCGATAATGAGTTGCCACATGGCGGCTTTGGGCGCTTGGCGACCAAGCAACCAACCCAGTAGCACCAAATTGGTAAGGGCAAAAGGCAATGACCAAATTCGAATTTCGACATATTGACGACAATAGAGCATCACTTGTTCGCTGGCATCACTCAGACTTAGTGCTAAATTGAGCAGGGGAGATTGCAGTATTACGCCAACTAAGCCTAAGGTTAATGCTAGGCTGCAACCTTGTATCAGTAATTGTTGCTGAGTTGAGGTATCATTAGCACCGTAGGCTTGTGCAACGAGTCCTGTGGTGGACATACGTAAAAAACCAAGCAACCAAATCATCAAGGTGATAATGGTACTGCCTAGTGCCACGCCGCCAAGATAGTAAGCTTGTTCAAGATGCCCAATTACTGCGGTATCAACTAATCCTAATAGAGGGATAGTGATATTAGACAATATCATGGGGGTCGCTAATGCTAATAATTGGCGATTTTTTTGGCGGTTGAACAGTAGTGTGCTAACAGACATAGGTATGGATAATCATGGTTAAGAAAATAGCGTTATTGTTGGCGGTGTTCAGTTTGAGTGTATTGCATTGTGATGCCAATGCCGTGGTTATTTTACAATACCATCATGTATCTGAAAACACGCCTAAAAGTACTAGTGTGACACCTAGTCAGTTTGCCGAGCAGATGCAGTACTTGGCTGATAATGATTTTACGGTGATTTCATTAACTCATGCGGTTGAGTCTCTAAAGCATAACACGGCATTAGACAATAACAGTATTGTGATCACCTTTGATGACGGCTATGAAAGTATTATTAATAATGCCGCGCCTATATTGGTGGCGCATCAGTTTCCTTATACGGTATTTATTTCTGTTGCGCCGATTGATGCGGGTTTCAAAGGGATGATGAGTTGGCAAGATATTAACACTCTGTCAGAGCAAGGGGTAACCATTGCTAACCATAGCTGGGGACACGAACATTTAATTCGCCGCCAAGGCAAAGAAACCCAAGACCAATGGCAAGTACGCGTTGAAGATAATATTCTATCGACGGAAGCGGAGATCTTAAAACGAACGGGTCAAAGTGTAAAAATGTTTGCTTACCCTTATGGTGAATACACCAACAAGCTGGAAGCTATTTTGGCTAAGCATGGTTTTGTTGGTTTTGGTCAACAATCTGGTGCGGCGGGAGAGTATGCATCATTAACCGCATTACCCCGTTTTCCGGTGGCCAATGCTTTTGCTGATTTGGCAAGTTTAACGGTTAAATTTTCCAGCTTACCTATGCCGGTTATTAAGCAAAATATAAGCGATCCACTATTAGTTTCAGGTCAATGGCGGCCTAAATTGGTGCTGACTCTCGACACTCAGGATATATATCCACATCAAGTGATGTGTTTTATTCAAGGACAAGGCGCTAAAAAACCCATTTGGTTAAGTGAAAATCGCTTATCCATTCAGGCATCATCAGATTTAGCCCCAGGACGTTCGCGCTACAATTGCACCGCACCGAGTAAAACAAAAACGGGTTATTATTGGTTTTCACAAGCGTGGATCCGCCCGCAAGATAATGGTCACTGGCTTGAAGAGTAATTTAACCTCAGCTCGGGTTAATAAGCGGTTATTCAATAATGGCTAGTGCCAAGATGCAACTATTTGAGCAAAGTCAGCAATAAGCTCAGCATTAATAATTTGTGGTAACTGGCCTGGTTGTGGCTTGGTTTTAAATACCGCAATTTTTTCAACCCTCGGTGAAACCAACACATAAGATGCGCTATGGTCTACTTGATAATCGCTGTCATCTCCTACCATGGCATACACAAAGCCTAGATCACGGCTGAATGGAAATAAATCTGTGTGTTCTGCACTGACGGCTTTAAAGTCTTTATTAAAAAAGTTGATGTAATCTAATCGTTTAGCTTGAGTGTCACGTTTAGGGTCAGCAGATACAAACACCACTTGTACATTACTGGCTATTTTTTGTAGCTTTGGGTAAGCCGCCGCAAGTTTATTTAAGGTGGTTGGACATACATCAGGGCAAGCGGTGTAACCAATAAAAAATAAACTCCATTTACCTTGCAATGTTTGGTTCGTAAACGAATTACCAAACTGGTCTGCCAATGTAAATGGGGCTAATGTGCGTGGCTGTTCAAATACATAACTGGTCGCCAGTTCCATAGGTTCGGTTTGCATTTTTTGATAAGCGACCCCACCGGCCACGACCAAAAGAAATAGCCCTACAATAATCGTTATCTTCAATGTATTTCCCTTTCTAATTTAAGCGTTTACCCAAAAATAATGGTCCACTAATAATACAATGAACAATATCATTAAATGATAAATTGAAAATTTAAACACCTGCATGGCGAGTTCTGGATAGTCATGAAATTTTAACTGCCAGGCTTTATAGATAAAACCGCAACTGAGTAAGGTTGAACCGACCAAATATATCGGACCACACATGCCGACTAAAACCGGGAGTAGACAGGCAATGGCTAATAAAATGGTGTAAAGCAAAATACAGGTTTTGGTAAATTCGACTCCATGGGTCACCGGTAACATTGGAATATTAACCTTGGCATATTCTTTACGGCGATGGATAGCTAATGCCCAAAAATGTGGCGGTGTCCAAGTGAAGATAATTATGACCAATAATAAGGCGTAACCGTGTAGTTCATTGGTTATCGCGGTCCAACCGAGTAACGGTGGCATCGCGCCAGCTAATCCCCCGATGACAATGTTTTGTGAGGTGGCTCGCTTAAGATAAGCCGTATAAACCAAGGCATAACCAATCAAGCTGGCAAAGGTTAGCCAAGCTGTTAGGGGATTAACTAAGGTATATAACACCACAAAACCGAGCGCGCCAAGTGACACCGCAAATGCCGACGCCTTGGTTGCTGATATTTTTCCTTTCGGTAATGGGCGGTTATAGGTGCGAGCCATTAAAGCATCGATTTTACGGTCAATTAAGTGATTAAATGCCGCCGCAGCCCCCGCCATCATCGCAATCCCTGCCATTCCCGCGACCAAAGGTTGAAGCGGCACTATACCGGGCACAGATAAACACATACCGACTAATACGGTCAGCAACATTAGCGCAACAACCTTGGGTTTGGTCATTTCAAAATAAGCGCGCCATTGCAGGGTTAATTTAAGTTGATGGTGACTAATCGTAACAAGTTTTGTCATGGTCGTTCCTCGCCTATGCTTTGCGCCATAAGGCATAATTAATAAAGACTAAGGTAAGCAGCAATAAGGCTGCGCCTCCATTGTGTGATACCGCGATACCCAAGGGTAAATTCATCACTACATTACTAATACCCAGTCCGACTTGAACTATGATTAACAACACTAATAAGTAACCACTGTTACGCATAATGTGTGATTGGGCATAACGTAATTTTAGTGCCAGTACGATCAGGGTTATGGCGGTAACAACCGCCCAAATTCGGTGGCTAATATGAATAGTCATTCGAGTTGCGTAGTCTAATACGCCAAATTCAAAACTAGGATGATCGCCTTGAAATGGTGAAAAAGCATCGGCAAAACGTAAGTTATCGACCCAATTCCCTTCACAAATGGGCAACGTGGTGCAGGCAAGCGCAGCGTAATTGGATGAGGTCCAGCCGCCGAGTATAATTTGAATGACTAACACCCCTAAACTGACTAATGCTAACGGGATCAGCTTACGAGCATAAGTATCACCTCCGGGGATCCGTAATGGCTTTAGCCGTAGATACAAGAGTAGTAACAAGGCAAATAGGCTAAAACCACCAATAAGGTGTGCCATAACCACAATAGGCATTAATTTCATCGTGACAGTCCACATGCCAAGCGCGGCTTGAAACACAATGAGCCCAGCAATAAAGATGGGAAGTTTTTTGGGGGCTTGAGGCTGTTTAAGACATAAAATTAAAATGGCTAAAACCATTAAGCCTAATGTTCCGGCGATATAACGATGGATCATTTCCAGCCATGCCTTTTCAGGCTCAATTTGAGCATCAGGAAAACGACTCTCAATGTTGGCTAAATCATGACTTGCACTTGGAAAGGCCAAGTGACCATAACATCCCGGCCAGTCTGGGCAACCTAATCCGGCATCTGACAGGCGTGTATAGGCGCCCATTAGAATAACCGCCAAGGTAAACACCAAAGTGAATTTGATTAATCGCTCAATTGCCATTAGCCTACCCTCGACAACTTAAGCATTTTGCGTAAATCAGCAATCATGGCTTTGCCTTGGGCGATATTGGCGTCGTGACCTATCACATTGTCATATTGCATCACCAAGTTTCCGAGAGGATCGACAATAACTAGACGTTGCTCTGTCAGCATGGTTGCCAGTGCTTGATTGGCGTTTACTTGATCGAAGCCGATATTTAATTGCTTAAGTATCTTGGTGTCGCTGCTGTTATTAACCACAATGATAGGGGTAACACGATCCCGATCTTTACCCAGTGCGATATAGCTTTGATGTAAAATATACAGGCGTTCTTGGCACTGTTCATTGCACGTTTCAGGTAGAAAAAACAGCACTTGCCATACGTGTGGTTTGGGGTTGTCCATGGCTAAATTGGCATAATTTACTTCGGGAGTGATTAACGCCCCCTTGTTAGTCGCCGCACCATTATACAGTTCTAGGCTTAACACTAATTTGGCCAAAGCTACCGGTAAAATAAATACCAGCAGTAATACTATTAATGCTTTATTGCTTTTTTTAGGTAGGGAGTTCATTCCATCTCCTCTTTATCATTTTGATATTATTGTTAAGTTAATTTTTCACGACGAGGCTTAACGTCGAAATTGTCGAAATGCTATCCAGCTCATTAATCCTAAAAAGACTCCTGCCATCGTGAACCATTGCAAGGCATAACCTTGATGCTTGTGCGCCGATAGTGGGATCGGCACCCAGGGTTGAGGTAAGTTATAACTCGGGACATTCTCTGGTTGCAGTACCACAGAGATCAGCGGATGAGCCAACATGTCAGCCAATGCCGCGATGTTGATGTTTTGAAAACGTAGCGGGGCATCTATATCTGCTAACTTCTCCGGATATAATTGATCACTTAATGGGTTGGTTTGCTTTTGGTATACCCGACCCAATAGTGTGTAGTAATCGACTTTTAACGCTGTGAGCTCCGGTAATATTCGACGATCTTTATTTGCTGGAACAAAGCCGAGTTCAACTAATATCCAAGGTTGATCAGGCGTTATCTCAAATACTTGGTAAGCTAAATAGCCCACTTGGCCTTGATACACTTGATTGTCTAACAGCAGTACGGTGTTATTGGCTGGTTTAGCATAAATCGATAAGCGATAACCCGTCAGTAAAGACGCCTCTGGCTGAGAGGCGGTTTGTCGCTTTGATGATTCAACCAATGCCAACATGTCTTCATAAGTGAGAGCTTGCTGCTGTTGGCGCTGAAGTAATGTGCTTTGCCACTCTTGTTTAAACGCTGCCCGTGATAATTGCCATAATCCTAGCTTGACCAATAAGCCAAACACGACCAAAGTAATGATTACCAATAATATTTGAGACACACCCACACTGCTAAAAGGATTGCCTGTGACAACCCCTTTCATTGTTAAGTTAGTTTTAGTCTCGTTGCTTTTATTCATATTATTTAACTTAGGTAGAGCCTTAGTTATTATGGTTAAAGGGCAACATCAGCAACCTATGAGTCATTTTCTAGGTCGCCGAGTGTTGTTTTCTATTGCTGTGATTGTGGTGTTGCTGGTGGCCTTAGGGCTTGGCTACATTCAGCCTAACCCCAGACCTTATTAATGTTGATTTACAACACGTAGACAAAGATGAATAAGCATAACCACACCACATCAACAAAGTGCCAATACCAACTTCCCGCTTGAAAAGCGAAATGCTTGTCGGGCGTAAAATGCCCTTTGACAATTCTGAGTAACAAAATAATTAAGAACAGGGTGCCAATCGTCACGTGCATACCGTGAAAACCGGTTAACAGAAAGAAGGTGTTACCGTATACACCAGAAGAGAGTGTTAGCCCCATTTCTTGGTAAGCATGGCTATACTCTTCAACCTGTAAACCGAGAAATGCAATACCCAAAATAACCGTCAGCGCTAACCAGATGATCAAGGGTTTACGATTGGCTTTTTCGAGGTTGGTATGGGCAAAGTGTAATGTAACCGATGAGGTTAGCAGTATCATGGTGTTGATTAATGGCAAACCCGTCCACGGCATGGCTTCGGTTGCGGTACCATCAGGCGTTTTTACCAGTGGCCAAATAGCCTCAAAGGCAGGCCACAACACTTCATGAGTCATGGCATTATTTGATGCGCCCCCAAGCCAAGGCACTGAAATCATGCGTGCATAAAAGAGTGCGCCGAAAAATGCCCCAAAAAACATAATTTCAGAAAAAATAAACCAGCTCATTCCTTGTCTAAACGAACGATCCATTTGCGCTGAATACAATCCAGCCATGGACTCATCAATAACGGTTTTAAACCAGCCAAAAATCATAAAAATAATGACGGCCAAACCCGCGAGTAAAATGTAACCCCCAGAGGTTTTTTCTGTGGTTAATTGTTGTATATAATTGCCAGCACCAAACGCAATTAAAAATAAACCAATAGCACCTATTATCGGCCACGCACTTTGGGATGGTACATAATAAGGTTGATACTTTGTTGTCATTTTGCTGCTCCTTGCTCTATGTCGATCGCTTGTTTATCGGTGATGTCATAAAGGGTATAAGAGAGAGTCAATGTATTAATGGACGCTGGTAAATCAGGGTCCACGTAAAAAATCAGTGGTAATTCTGCTGTGGCAGACGCTGCTAAGGGTTGTTGATTAAAGCAAAAACATTCCGTTTTATTGAAGTACGCCGCCCCTTGGCCAGGCGATACCGAAGGGATCGCTTGGCCTACGGTGTCGCGTGAAGACAGGTTTTTAACCAAAAATTGTGCGTGAGTAAGCTCACCAGGATGCACGCTTATTTGGTTAACTTTAGGGCTAAATTCCCACGGCATATTTGATTGAACTTGGGTGACAAATTCAATGGTTACGGTTCGGCTTTTATCAACCACCACCGCTTCATAGCTGCTGGCACTATTTTGGGTTTTGCCATTTATACCCAATGTATCGCAGAGCACGTCATAAAGCGGTACCAGCGCAAAACCAAATCCAAACATACCAATTGATCCAGCAATCAGCATGATTAATAACTTACGATTTGATCTTGTTGGTTGCGTCATCTCATTTAATCTCCGGCGGAGTGGTAAACGAGTGATATGGCGCTGGACTGGCAATCGACCATTCTAAGCCTTCTGCTGCTTGCCAAGGATTATCTCCAGCGGGTTTGCCACCCTTAATGCATTTGAGTACCACCGCGAGGAAAATAAACTGAGATAAACCAAATGCGAACCCACCAATTGATACAATTTGATTTACATCGGCAAACTGTACAGCGTAATCTGGGATCCTTCTCGGCATGCCTGCTAAGCCTAAGAAATGCATCGGGAAAAATAGTACATTGACGGAGATAACCGAACACCAAAAATGCCATTTCCCTAAGGTTTCGTTGTACATATGACCGGTCCATTTGGGCAGCCAATAATATGCCGCTGCCATAATGGAAAATATCGCCCCTGTGACCAACACATAATGAAAATGAGCCACCACAAAGTAAGTGTCGTGATATTGGAAATCAGCAGGGGTAATTGCCAGCATCAGACCCGAAAACCCGCCAATGGTGAACAGGATGATAAACGCGACCGCAAAGAGCATCGGTGTTTCAAATGTCATCGAACCGCGCCACATGGTTGCCACCCAATTAAACACTTTCACCCCAGTAGGGACAGCAATTAACATGGTGCAATACATGAAAAATAGCTCTGCAAACACAGGCATACCCGTGGTAAACATATGATGTGCCCACACCAAGAATGACAGCACGGCAATGCTGGCAGTGGCATAAACCATAGAGGAATAACCAAACAATTTTTTACGACTAAAGGTCGGAACAATCGCCGAGATAATGCCGAATGACGGTAAAATCATGATGTAAACTTCAGGATGACCGAAGAACCAGAAAATATGCTGGAACATCACCGGATCGCCGCCACCTGCGGCATCAAAAAAGCTAGTACCGAAAAACTTATCGGTTAACACCATGGTGACCGCGCCCGCAAGCACTGGCATCACCGCAATCAGTAAAAATGCGGTAATAAGCCAAGTCCACACAAACAGCGGTAATTTCATCCATGTCATACCAGGGGCGCGCATATTGACTATGGTCACGATAACGTTAATGGCGCCCATTATCGAACTGATCCCCATCATATGAATGGCAAATACAAACAAAGCGGTGCTGTCAGGACTATAAGTGGTTGAGAGTGGGGCGTAGAATGTCCAACCAAAATTAGGACCACCACCTTCCATGAATAGCGAACCTAGTAACATGGAAAAGGCGAACGGTAAAATCCAAAAACTCCAGTTGTTCATCCGCGGTAGTGCCATGTCTGGCGCACCGATCATCATTGGAATTAACCAGTTAGCTAATCCAGTAAAAGCTGGCATTACCGCGCCAAAGACCATAATAAGACCATGAACTGTGGTCATCTGATTAAAAAAGTTAGGTTCGACTAGCTGTAATCCCGGCTGAAATAACTCAGCTCGAATGACCATAGCCATCGCACCGCCAGTTAGAAACATAATGAAACTAAACCATAAATACAGCGAGCCGATATCTTTATGGTTAGTGGTGAGTAGCCAGCGCATTAGCCCTTTCGGCGCTCCGTGATGATGATCATCATGAGCGGTAGCAATTGTATCGTGCGTTGTTGTGCTCATTGTTTTCCCCTACTGTCCATGGCTAGCGACATCGGCAGCTTGCACCGCCTCGTCAGAATTATTGCCCCACGCATTGCGCTCATAAGTAATCACTGCCGCCATTTTTTGAGGGCTGAGTTGACTACTAAATGCTTGCATTGCGGTGCCTGGTTTGCCGTGCATAACGATATCGATATGTCCGCTAACCGGTCCGCTAACGACAGGGCTGCCAATAAGTGAAGGGAAAGCGCCGGGTAAACCAGCGCCAGAGGCCTGGTGACATGCAGCACAAACAGTGGCATAAACCTGCTCACCTTCAGCGATTAATTGCTCCAAGGTTAAGGTGGGCAGATCTGCCGCTGCAACAACTTCAGGTGTCACAACCTTGGCAACGGCTTCTATAGCTTGAGTGGTTTTTTCTGTGGCCGCATCGGTAATGTCTGTCGTTGTTGCGGCAATGGTACTTGCTGCATCGGCTACGACCTCGATCGGCTCAGTGCTTGACGCGTTACTACTTGAGAAGTTACCCACATCAGCTGCTTGAACAACATCGCCACTGTTGTTGCCCCAAGCATTTCGCTCAAAGGTAATCACTGCGGCAATTTCTATGGCGCTAAGTTGCTTGGCAAAGGCTTGCATTGCGGTGCCTGGTTTACCGTTTAATACAATATTGAGGTGATCGTCAACAGGGCCTTTTATGATAGGACTGCCAATCAATGATGGGAATACACCGGGAAGACCCGCCCCATTAGGTTGGTGACAAGCGGCGCACCGCGCTATGTACACTTGCTCGCCCTGCGTGTTTAGTTCTTCAAGGGACAAGGTTTGTGACATTGATGCGGCTGCAGCGACTGCAGCATTATTGGCCAGTTGTTTTTGTTCAACTAACCAATTATCAAAATCAGTCTCCGATAAGGCTTGTACCACAATAGGCATAAATCCATGGTCTTTACCGCATAACTCAGCACATTGACCGCGATAAGTTCCAGGCTTATCAATACGAGTCCAGGCTTCGTTGATAAAGCCTGGGTTGGCATCTTTTTTAACCGCGAAAGCGGGTACCCACCATGAGTGGATAACATCATCAGATGTCATCAAGAAACGCACCTTTTGATTGATGGGCAGTACTAGCGGCTTATCGACTTCAAGGAGGTAATTTTCGCCTTTGGCCTCACGGCCATCAATTTGCTCTCTGGGGGTGGATAATGAGCTGTAAAATTCGATGTCTTTATCAAAATAGCTGTAGTGCCATTTCCACTGTGACCCAGTAATTTTGATGGTCAGATCGGCATCGCTGGGATCTTCCATGGCAATTAAGGTTTTAGTGGCTGGAATAGCCATTCCGATTAAGATAATGAAAGGGATGACGGTCCAAGCAATTTCCACTTTGGTACTTTCGTGAAAATTGGCCGCAACGGCACCTTTTGATTTGCGGTGATAAATCATCGAATAAATCATGATCCCAAACACCACTAACCCAATAGCACAACAGATGTAAAGAATCGTCATATGGAGGTCATAAACCTTACCACTGATATCCGTCACGCCTTGGGTCATGTTGAGGGGCATTTCTGTTGCCCCAAGCGGAAGTGCTACCCACACAACCAATAAAAAATACAACCATTGCTTCACAAGACTACTCCCCTGCTAATTGCAAAATAGCAACTACAAAGAAAAGTCACACAGTAAATCTCAGCTCTATGCAAACTCTTCGGTTCCCGAAAAAAGCTTGATGAACTCAAAGTACTCTGGTGGTTGTATACAGACTGTCTACGCTTTTATTGTTAGCTGTGCACCACGCTTGTACCTACGACTGAACTTATCAATTTCTATTTGGATTATTTGTCTGACAGTAATCTTGATTACTGTCATTTTATCCAATTAAAGATGAAGAATGTTTCATCCTTGTTAACCACATTACTTGTAGATTAAACATTGATCAAGATCACTTTGTTGGTAAATAGGCTAAAAAAAGATGAAAAAAAGCCCTGAATTCAATGCAGGGCTTGGTAATTAAGGATTTATGCTTAGTGAAATGAGCAAAAATTACCTGCTCCACTTGTTAATGTAGAGTTAACAAGTTGATGTTTGTGAGGTAAGTGAGCATTCACATCTTCAATTACCACGCCTAATGCTCGCGCGCTCTTAGCGACAATTTCCAATCGACGACTATCGCGAGCATCGAGTGAACTTGTCCAAGTAACCACTGCACTAGAAGTTCCGCTCGTGAGAGCTTTTTCCATGGCCCATAATGTTTCGACTTCATCTTTGGTGTGCACCAGTAAAATACGATCCATTCTCACTCCAGCACTGGCCAGCATATGCTTATAGCCTATGTGAGGTGGACTAATTAATACAATCCATCTGCCTTGTTGGCTCAACGTCGCCAGTTGGCTACACAATTGACTCAGTTCTGCTTCACCTTGGGTGACAGTTTGTAATGTTTGAATGGTTTGGTTGCCATGCAGATCTGTTTCAGTTAAATCTACCCATAAGCCTGGGTGACGTGGCGCTACGCCCATTAGTTTGTTCATGACCAATCTCCATTACGGATAACGCCAACTGCAAGCCCTTCGATGGTTAGGCTTTGGCAACTTAAATCTACTTTTATCGGGTTATAATCTTCATTTTCTGCATGCAGATAAATCATATTACCTTTTTGTTCGAATCGTTTTACGGTGACGTCATCATCAACACGCGCCACCACAACCTGACCATTACGCGCTTGTTGCATTTTATGTACAGCGAGCAAGTCGCCTTCTAAAATACCAATGTTTTTCATGCTATCACCACGAACCCGTAATAAAAAATCTGCGGCGGGTTTAAACATATTTGGGTCGACTTGATAATATTGTTCTACATGCTCTTGCGCCAAAATAGGCTCTCCAGCAGCAACTTGTCCAATGAGTGGCAGACCGATTTCAAGCTGTTCTTCATGAGGTAAACGAATACCTCTCGAGGTACCAGGTATGATCTCGATAAAACCTTTTTTGGCTAATGCTTTTAAATGCTCTTCGGCGGCATTAGCACTTTTAAAGCCAAGACGACTCGCAATTTCAGCACGAGTGGGTGGCATACCTGTTTCGGTGATATTGTTTTTAATTAAGTCTAAAATTTCTGCTTGGCGCGGCGTTAACGGTCTCATGATGGTTCCTGTCTTTTTATACAGTGACTGTCATTATATACAGTGTTTTTGTTCGTGCAAGTATTAACCAACTCTTTTTTGAATATTGTTGGTCAAGTATCATTCAACAACCTGTTTCTATTAGTTATTGTGTATTGATTGTCTGATGTTATTTCTGATAGTGAGAACTCAAGCGTAAAGATAAATCGGTCTGATAGTGTAAGCAGGCTGGTTTCTGGTATCCTATACGACAATATTACAGTGGCTTATGTTGCGAAAATAACCATGTCAAAACCAGATTCAATATTTTTACGAGCGTTAAAATGGATTCAAAAATCGATGGTACTCACGGTTGTTGTGCCACATGATCCTTTTGACGATCTTAATTTAGATCCATCTAAACCTCTGATTTATGTTATGAAAACAGAATCAATCAGTGATGCCGCTGCATTAAGCGAAATCACTGAGAGCTTTGGTATGCCCAGTCCATATGAGCCACTGCAATTGGATGGCCTCAAAGTATCACGCATCGTTTGTCTTGAAGGCCGCAAACCGCTTTTTGGTAAACGCGAAAGCGGTGAAAAATTTATTAATAGTTTTACCAGTCTGTTAGCGCTTCATCGTCAATGTCCTGAGTTAGATATTCAGTTGGTGCCTGTGAGCCTTTATTGGGGCCGTACACCGGGTAAAGAAGATGACAGCATGAAAGCGGCTTTTTTTGAAAGGGAAAACCCGACCTGGCTGCGAAAATGGCTAATGATTTTGTTTCTAGGTCGCCACAATTTTGTACAGTTTTCTAATGCATTATCGCTTCGTCTTATGGCTGATGAACACGGTACCGATAAAAGAATTGCTCACAAATTAATCCGTGTTGCGCGAGTGCATTTCCGCCGTCAACGCAAAGTGATGACAGGGCAGCAATTACCGAATCGGCAAGTGCTTTTTGCGTCGTTACTTAAATCTGATGCAATCAAGAAAGCCATTGAAGAAGAGTCGGTAAACAAAAAAGTATCTGTCGAGAAAGCCCGTGAAACCGCCATTGAATACCTTGATGAAATTGCCGCTGACTATTCTGATAGTTTTGTGCGCATTGCCGAGCGCTTCCTCACTTGGTTATGGAACAAATTATACAGTGGTATCAATATCAAAGGTGCAGAACAGATAAGGCAGTTACATCATGACGGCCATGAAATTGTCTATGTGCCTTGTCATCGTAGTCATATGGATTACTTACTGTTGTCATATATTTTGTATTATCAGGGTATGGTTCCACCGCACATTGCTGCCGGTATTAATCTTAACTTTTGGCCTGCTGGGCCTATGTTCCGTCGTGGCGGAGCATTCTTTATCCGTCGTAGTTTTAATGGAAAAAAACTCTATACCGCAGTATTTCGTGAATACTTAGATCAGTTATTTGCTAAGGGCTATTCGGTCGAGTATTTCACTGAAGGTGGTCGTTCTCGTACCGGGCGTTTGCTAGCGCCTAAAACCGGTATGTTAGCGATGACTATTAATAGTGTGTTACGTGGCATTGAACGCCCTGTGACCTTAGTGCCTGTGTATTTAGGTTATGACCATGTGATGGAAGTGGCCACTTACCATAAAGAATTAAGCGGTAAGAAAAAGAAAAAAGAATCTGTTTGGCAGTTATTTGGGGCTCTGCGTAAATTAGGCAATTTTGGCCAAGGTTATGTGAACTTTGGTGAGCCGATTAATTTACAACATTTCTTAAACGAGCAGGCGCCAGAATGGCGTAAAGAGATTGCGAACGATCCTGATCAGAAACCATCATGGTTTACCCCATCGGTCAACTTACTAGCCAATCGTGTAATGACCAATATCAACGGCGCTGCTGCGGCCAGCTCGGTGACATTGACCAGTTTAGTGTTATTGGCATCAGAGCAAAATGCATTAGAAAGAAGCCAGTTAGAACGTCAGCTTGATTTGTATTTAGCATTACTTAACACAGTGCCTTATACCCATTACGCATCCGTTGCAGAGGGTAATGGCAAGTCAATTGTTGATCATTGTCTGTCGTTAAATAAGTTTGTCAGTACTAAGGACCTTATTGGCGAGATAATTTCGGTTGATGAAAAAGTTGCTATTACCATGAGTTATTACCGTAATAATATTATTCATTTAATGGCATTACCTTCACTCATCGCCAGTTGTTTAGTGCACTATGATGTGTGCGATCGCACCCGAATCCATGCCATAGTGATGGATTTTTACCCATTACTTAAAGCTGAACTTTTTATGGGTATTGATGATGTTCCTAAACATGTAGATTGCATTTTAGACTTTATGGTTGAACAAGGTCTGTTGAGCGGTAGCGATCAGTTGGTGATCACGCCTCACCATATTACTCAAGTGTTACTGCTTGCTGAAACCATCAATGAGACGTTGCAACGCTATGCCATTATCTTTAATTTACTGGCGATAAATCCGGAGCTTGAGCGTTCAGGATTGGAAACCGATAGTCATATGTTAGCCCAACGTTTAGGGGCTCTACATGGCATTACCGCACCAGAATTTTATGATAAAAAGTTGTATAACACCTTGAGCGTGAAACTAAAAGAATTGGGATATTTATGCAGTGTCGAGAATCGTTCTGAAGTGATAAGAATTCGAGATAATGCCAATAAATTACTCAGTTCTTCAGTAAGACAAACCATTGTTGATAGTGTGGCAGCGGAGCACGGACAATAATGGCCAACCACATGAATGCAGCAAAGCATCGAGCTAGCGGTAAGTCAGTATTGGGTGGGGCGATGATTATTGCTGGGACCACAGTCGGTGCGGGCATGTTTTCCTTGCCGGTCGTTAGTGCAGGAATGTGGTTTGGTTATTCATTAGCCATGTTGTTAGGTGTATGGTTTTGCATGTTAATGTCGGGTTTGCTGTTATTAGAAGCCAATTTGCATTTTGAACCTGGCGATAGTTTTGACACCTTAACCCGCGTAACTCTAGGGCAGTTTTGGCGGGTGATTAACGGCGTATCTATTGCCTTTGTGTTGTATATTTTAACCTATGCTTATATCAGTGGTGGCGGGTCGATTGTTAATCACAGCTTATCGGCTCTGGGTGTTAGTTTGCCTCAGAGCGTGGCGGGTTTGGTTTTTGCTATTGTCTTGGCACTTGTGGTGTTTATCAGTACTAAAGCGGTCGATCGGATCACCACCATCATGCTCGGTGGTATGATGATCACTTTCTTCTTGGCTATCGGTAATTTATTAATCGACATTGACACGGTGAAATTGGCGTCACCCGATGGTGAGTCGCGTTATCTGCCTTATTTACTCGCTGCTATTCCTTTTGGGTTGGCCAGTTTTGGTTATCACGGTAACGTGCCGAGCTTAGTAAAGTATTACGGTAAAGATGCCAATACGATTGTGAAAGCCATCGTTACTGGAACCAGTATCGCATTGGTTATTTATGTGTGTTGGTTAGTGGCGACAATGGGCAATATTCAACGCAGCCAGTTTGCCGATATTATTGCGCAAGGGGGCAATATCGGGGTGTTAGTCGCGGCCTTGTCGGGGGTGATTGCCAGCCAATGGCTTGATAACATGTTAACCCTGTTTGCCAATCTTGCCGTTGCATCATCATTTTTAGGGGTGACACTCGGGCTGTTTGACTACCTTGCCGATCTCTTTAATTTTGATGATTCACGCACCGGACGGATTAAAACGGCCGCGGTTACGTTTATACCGCCGACAATACTGGGTTTATTATTTCCGAATGGATTTATTTTAGCGATTGGATTTGCTGCGCTTGCGGCCACCATATGGGCCGTTATTGTACCCGCTTTGTTGGCTTATAAAGTGAGGCAACAATATCCCAATGCCGACGGTTTTAAGGTGCCAGGTGGGACTCCGCTGATTGTACTGGTGGTGTTGTTTGGGATGATCACAGCAACATGTCACTTACTGGCAATGGCGGATATCTTACCGGTATTTAAATAATCTTAACTTGTTACATAGAATTATAATTGTTCAAAAAAGCCTTCGTTTGAAGGCTTTTTGCTTTTCTGCTGATATCGATTTAACTTATGAGACACGTTTCATGTTGGCCATATAAAAGCAACTATTTTTTATAGAGGATGATGATAATGCAGGTACAAGAGTATCAACAAGGACAACCTTGCTGGATTGAACTAGCGACTCATGATTGGGCGGCAGGTAAAGCATTTTATCAGGCATTATTTGGCTGGGAAGCCGATGATATGCCCATGCCAGAAGGGCATTATACTATGCTGCAAATAGACGGTGATGATATTGCGGCAATGTACCCAATGCCGGCAGAAATGGAGGCATTACCTACTCATTGGACAATTTATTTTGCGGTCGATGATGTCGATGCTACCTCTATGGCTGTGATTCAAGCTGGAGGTGAGATTATTGCGGGGCCTCATTCTGTCGCAGATGCTGGTCGAATGGCGCTATGCACAGATCCAGAAGGCTGTCGTTTTGCATTGTGGCAAGGCCAAGACCATATTGGCATCAAGCGATCGCAAGAATCAAATACCCTATGTTGGGTTGAGCTTGCTTGTCGTGATACCGCTGGCGCGAAACAGTTTTATAGCCATGTATTAGGCTACCAAACCAAGCTAGCTGACATGGCTGAGTTTGAATACACGCAATTGTATGTCGGCGAGCAAGCCATTGGTGGCATGTTGGAAATGACTGAAGAATGGGGCGATGCTCCTGCGCATTGGATGAATTATTTTGCTGTCGACGATTGCGATGCTTCAGTTGCAAAAGCCAAAAGTCTAGGAGCTACCATCTGTGTGCCTGCGACCGATATTCCTGATGTAGGTCGTTTCTCTGTTCTTACTGATCCACAAGGTGGATTTTTCTCAATTATAACTTTATTGGATCCCACAACATAATCACGGATAATAAAGGTCAGAATTGGAACTTGAAGCAAAAAACTATGTCATTGCGAGTGGCTTTAAAGGATGAATAAAACCCAAGGATGAGTCTATGACCCAAGAAACAACTCAAGCCGCATTAGCACGAATTAACCGCAGTATGCTGATAGTGGCCATTACCGATGTTCCCGGTACATTACTATTTGGCCTAGGACTTTACGGAATATTTGCCGGATTTAACCAAGACTTTTTACCTATGTTAGCCAACCCTGTACTCATCAATATTATGTTGGTTACTGGTGCTGTCATTATGGCATGGGGTATGTTTCGGATGGTAATTCTCGCACGTGAAAAACAAGGGATATTACAACAATGAAGCAGCTGATAATTCAATTAACATTGTTATCGAGTTTAGTGCTGCTAACGGCTTGTAGTGGAACAAATCCAATCCGTATTGGTAAGGCTGGCAATGGGGATGACAATAAAAATGACACTGACTATATGGTGATTAATCTTCCTAGAGCCATTCTGGCAAGCGACCCTTGCAAGTATGGTCACCCAGACGATATTGCCACCTGCCGTAAAAAGCAGCAAGATCAAGTCGATCAGTTAAATGAGTCACTTAAACGTCAATAACCCCCATCTTTTAACCTGAGTAGAGGTTAACTAAATCAAAACCATTTAGTAAGTACCAATAAGATGAGTATAAACGCTCATAAAAATAATCCTCAAGTCACCGAGTGACTTGAGGATTGTTGTTTCTAGGGTGAATGTATTTAGCGTTAACGTTTGTCGTTATTGCTTAGGTAATGTGCGGCCGTAAATAAGCAAGTAAATCGCCGGGATAACAAATAGCGACAATAGCGGCGCTGTTACCATGCCGCCCACCATAGGTGCGGCAATTTTTTGCATGACTTCATTACCCGTACCACTACCCCACATTATCGGCAGTAAACCAAAAAAGATGGTGGCGACTGTCATGGCTTTAGGCCGAATTCGCATTACTGCACCGTCGAGTAATGCGGCGGTTAAATCCGCTTTACTGTGGTAGTTGTCGGCTTGCTTATAGGCCTTAATACTATTATTGAGATAGACCTGCATTACCACGCCAAATTCGGCGGCGACCCCGGCTAGTGCAATCATACCGACCGATACCGCGACTGAAAAATTATAGTCCAGCCCATAGAGCAGCCATGCACTACCCACCAATGAAAAAGGCAAACTTAGCATGATCACAGATGCTTGTATTACTGAGTTGAACGTCATCATCAGTAGCATAAAAATCACCGCAATCATTAATGGGATCACCATTTTCATTTTAGCGTCAACCCGTTGCATGTACTCGTACTGCCCAGCAAAGCTATAGTTGTAGCGCGCAGGTAGAGTAATTTGTTGCTTGAGTGCCTTTTCAGCTTCAATAATATATTCGCCGATAGAAATGTCTTTTAGATCGACAAACACCCATGAGATAAGGCGACCATTTTCACTGGCTAACATAGGGGGGCCATCAATGATTTTGAGTTCGGCTAAATAACTTAACGGTAAGTACTTACCCGTTTTAGTCAGCACAGGTAAATTTCTGAGCTTCTCAATATTGTCACGTAACTCTCGTGGGTAACGAATATTGATGGGATAGCGCTCTTGACCTTGAATCGACTCACCAATAGTCATACCGCCAATGGCTATTTGCACTACATCCTGGATGTCTTTTAAGGTCATGCCATAACGTGCGGCATTTTTAAGATCTGGGGTAATATCAATATAACGGCCGCCGCTACTGCGTTGTGAGAATGCAGATACTGTTCCAGGTAATTTGCTTACTACCGCTTCTATTTCAGCGCCAATCCGTTGCAGTTCCTCAACATTCGATCCCGATATTTTTATGCCAACAGGCGTTCTAACACCGGTAGACAGCATATCGATGCGAGTTTTAATCGGTTGCACCCAAGCATTGGTCATCCCTGGAATACGCACGGTTTGTTGCAGTTCTTCAATAATGCTTTCTAAGGTTACGCCATCACGCCATTCAGTTGTGGGTTTGAGCATAATGGTGGTTTCGAGCATGGTTAGCGGCGCGGGATCGGTCGCGGTCATTGCGCGGCCTACTTTGCCAAATACCCTTTTGACTTCGGGAACGGTTTTTATCAGACGGTCTGTTTGCTGCAATATTTCTGCAGCTTTGCCTGCGCTGACACCGGGCAGGGTGGTCGGCATATAGAGTAGATCACCTTCTTCTAAGGTGGGCATAAACTCTGAGCCCATTTGGCTTAATGGGTAGTAAGCACTGAATAGGACAATAATCGCCAATCCAATGGTGATTTTAGGGAAATGCAGTACCCATTTAAGTAATGGCTGATATATGGCAATTAATACTCGACTGATAGGATTCTTACGTTCATCAGGGATTTTTCCGCGGACAAAATAACCCATTAATACTGGAATTAAAGTGATCGCTAAGATTGCCGATGCGGCCATGGCGAAGGTTTTAGTAAAGGCTAGTGGATGAAATAAACGTCCTTCTTGCGCTTCAAGGGCAAATACCGGCGTAAAGCTTAAGGTGATGATAAGCAAACTGAAGAATAACGCTGGGCCGACCTCAATTGAGGCTTCTTTGACCAGTTGCCAGTGATCTTCTCCCTCAGGAGCCTTACCGTGTTTTTGACGATAATGTTCTAAATGTTTATGGGTGTTTTCGACCATCACAATCGACGCGTCAACCACGGCACCAATGGCAATGGCAATCCCGCCTAAACTCATAATATTGGCATTGACCCCAATGATATTCATGGCGATAAAACTGACTAAAATTGAAATAGGTAAGGTGATAATCGCCACTAAGGTTGAGCGGGCATGCAGTAAAAACAGTAGGCATATGAGTCCGACTACCAACATTTCTTCAAGCACTTTATGGGTAAGGTTATCGACTGAGCGCAAGATTAACTCTGAGCGGTCATAAGTGGTGACTAACTCAACACCATCAGGGAGTCCATTACTGATTTGCTCGAGTTTTTTCTTCACATTATTAATGGTTTCAAGCGCATTTTCACCATAGCGCATCACTACAATACCGCCGACGACTTCGCCTTTACCATCTAGCTCTGCAATGCCGCGCCGCGCTGCCGGGCCGGTTCTTAATTGGGCCACGTCTTTCATTAATACCGGCGTGCCGTTTTCAGACAAAATGCCTAAGGGGATTTCAGCAAAGTCGGCAATGGTTTGGCGATAACCACTTGAGGTGATCATATATTCTGCTTCGGCCATTTCAGTGACCGAGCCACCAGTTGAGCTATTGGAGACATCTAAGGCGTTTTTAATGGTCATTAAATCGATTTGATACAGGGCCAACTTATGCGGGTCGACAACCACTTGATAAGTTTGTTCCATGCCACCAACGGTGGCAACTTCTGATACTCCTGCAACACTTTGTAATTCAAGCTTTAAAAACCAATCTTGTAATGAACGTAATTGGGCTAAATCATACTGTCCGTTGCGATCGACTAAGGCGTATTGGAAAATCCAACCTACACCAGATGCATCTGGCCCAATGCTTGGCGTGACGCCAGCAGGCAGTTGATCTTGGGTTTGTGATAAGTATTCTAATACTCGTGAACGTGCCCAATAAATATCGGTGCCATCTTCAAAAATGACATAGACGAATGAATCGCCAAACATGGAGAACCCGCGAACCGTTTTGGCACCCGGCACGGCAAGCATAGCCGATGACAATGGGTAGGTAATTTGATCTTCAACTAATTGTGGAGCTTGGCCTGGGTATGAGGTTTTAACAATGACTTGTACATCTGATAAGTCAGGTAGCGCATCCAGAGGTGTCATGCGCATGGCTTGATAACCCACTAACGCGATAACGGCCGTGAGTATCAACACCATGACGCGTTGCTTTATTGAAGCACTGATAATTTTTGCTAACATTGGCGTGCTCCTTAGTGCTGGTGAGCATCGGTGGTGGTTGAATCTTGGGTTGAATCTTGGGTGGTTGAATCATTACTCGTTAAACGCTGTAAACTGCCTTGAATACTGGCTTCTGAGTCTAGTAAAAACTGTCCAGATATGACCACTTTGTCATGCTCATTCAGCCCGTCTAAAATTTCGGCCTTACCGTCTGCTATCATGCCAATTTTTACCGGCACTGAAGCAAAGCTAGTATCACTGCGTTGCACCACAATACGGTTCTCGCGGCCAGTAAGAATGAGCGCCTCTGTTGGGACGGTGAGCACATTATCCTTAGGAAGGCCAAATAAGGTGACATCCACTAAGCTGCCAGGTCTGAGCTTGTCGTTAAGATTATTGAGTTTGATCCGTACCTGCATAGCCCGGGTGACGGGATCTAATTCGGGGTAGATATAGTCAATCGTCGAGTCAATATCAAACAGTCCCAGCGCTGCTGCGCTGACAGTGACTTTGCGGCCTTTTTGTAGCCAACTTTGCTCGTTTTCAAATACATCTGCAATGACCCATACACTGTCTAAGTTAACGATTTCAAACAAGGTATCGCCTGGCTGGATATACATACCGGGACGGATCGTTAACTTACTGATAAAGCCATCTTGCTGGGCATAAAAAGGCACTTTAAAAATGGTTTCACCGGTTTTTTCTAAGCGATTAATCACCGTGCTATCGACACCTAATAGTGCTAAGCGTTTACGAGCTTTAAGCAATAAACTACTGCCACGCTCGTTATCTTGTTTAAGGTAGTCTTGTGCTTGGGAATAATCGTCTTGGGCATTGACTAGCTCGGGCGAGTAAAGCTCATATAATAGTTGGCCCTTTTTTATCTCTTGTCCCACGTCATTCACCTTAAGCGTTTCTATCCATCCGGTTGCACGAGTATGCACATGGCCAATAGCATTTTCGTTATATTGCACTGTGCCTATGGTATTTACTTGGCTAGATAAACTGGTTCTTTCAACCACCTGACTTCGCATCCCCAGTGCCTGTTGCATACCGCCAGACACGCCAACCACAATTTCTTTGCTGGCATCGGTCACCGTCACTTTCTCAAGGTTCATGCCGCAAATAGGGCAGGTGCCAGGCGCATCGGACACCACATGCGAATGCATTGGGCAGACATATTTTACATTAGTGCTGTCCTTGTTATTTGCCGTGGGCAGTAATGCGGGCTTAGGTTGTTCAAATACCTTGTCTGCTTGGCTTTTGTTTGTCTGACTGACACTTTTCATGTTAGCCATTGATGGTTGCACCCCGCTAGGCTCAGCACTGCCGATTTTCTGGGTGGCATCGGCCACCGTCACTTTCTCAAGGTTCATGCCGCAAATAGGGCAGGTGCTAGGCGCATCGGACACCACATGCGAATGCATTGGGCAGACATACTTTACCTTAGCGTTGTCCTTGTTATTTGCCGTGGGCAGTAATGCGGACTTAGGTTGCTCAAACACCTTGTCTGCTTGGCTTTTGTTTGTCTGACTGACACTTTTGATGTTAGCCATTGGATGTTGAGTGTCGTCAACGCTGGACTCATCTTGATCCTCTTTGACGACGAGAAACATATTACAGATGGGACAACTTCCCTCTTTATCACTGATCACTTCAGGGTGCATCGGGCAAGTATAGGTTTTGCTGGCTTGCGACTGATGCTGGGCATGATCGTGCTCTGCGCCATAAGCGACTGGTGATGTGAGCGCTGCGGGGATCATTACCCAAACAATCGCGCCTAATAGCACACTAGAAAATGGGAATTTCTTCATAACAACCTCGATATTCACCATGATAGCCATGATGAAAACGCTAAAAACAATAATATTGAATGTGCTCGATGCACAGAAGGATCAATTGATCTTGCCTGCTAGGCTTTGTTCTATTGCAATAGCACTTTACATGTTAGCCATTGAATGTTGAATGTCGTCAGCGCTGGACTCTTGTTGCTCATCTTTGACGACTAAAAACATATTACAGATGGAACAACGTCCCTCTTTATCGCTGGTTTCTTCTGGGTGCATCGGGCAAGTATAGGTTTTACTGACCGCTGAATGATGTTGGCTGTCGTCAGCGGTAAATTCGTCTTGCTCATCTTTGACGACTAAAAACATATTACAGATGGGACAACGTCCCTCTTTATCGCTGGTTTCTTGAGGGTGCATCGGGCAAGTATAGGTTTTACTGACCGCTGAATGATGTTGGCTGTCGTTAGTGATGGACTCTTGTTGCTCATCTTTGACGACTAAAAACATATTGCAGATGGAACAACGTCCCTCTTTATCGCTGGTCTCTTGAGGGTGCATCGGGCAAGTATAGGTTTTACTGGCCGCTGCTGAATGATGTTGGCTGTCGTCAACGATAGACTCTTGTTGCTCATCTTTGACGACCAAAAACATATTGCAGATGGGGCAACGTCCCTCTTTATCGCTGGTTTCTTGAGGGTGCATCGGGCAAGTATAGGTTTTACTGGTCGCTGACTGATGTTGGGCATGATCGTGCTCTGCGCCATAAACCACTGGTGATGTCAGAGCGACGGGGAGCATAACGGCAATCAACGCGCCTAACAGCACACTAGAAAAGGAGAATTTTTTCATAACAACCTCGATATTCATGATAATAATCATGATAATAAATACTAAAAAATAATTATATTGGATGTGCTCAATGCACAAAAATCATCAATTGAATTAAGCGATAGGTGGGCGAAACGCGGGAGGGAAAGCGATTGAAACACGGTTAACAACCATGGTAATTGATGTCGAATGGATTGGGGTGCTGGCCATCGGCAATTGAATGTCAATAAGGTTAGCTACCAGTGAAATGGTCAAACAATGATGGCAATCAAGACTGCAAAAGCCCGAACCATCACAACAGCTGGTTTGCGGTGCCGATGCGCTAATGGGGTCATTCACATCATTGACCATATTATCATGACAGTTTTTCGTTGCCTTTTGAGGCATTGCGGCTGTGGTGTTGGTTGCCCGGTCGGTTTTTACCGACATGCTCTGCTGAGCAAGATCATCGTGAGCATGCCTATCTGAAGGCGCAGTCTGTTGAGCCATTTTTGCATGGGCCATTGGCACCATAAAACTGTCATTAGTCAGCAACCCCTGTCCGACAAGTGCCAGCAAAGTCATTGCAATGATCCAATAGTTTGACAGCGTTGCTCTCATTTAACCTTAACCAAGTCGTTTGTAGGGTCTAATTTAACAGACCTTTATATCAGTAAAAATATTTCAAGCAATCATACCCATTTTATTTAACATAATGGTAGCGCTTTATAGTCGGTATCGTGTGATACACATTCCATTTCATTAATTTAGCGTGGTTTCACGTTTAGACAATGCTGATTTTGGTTTCCACTTAGGCCGGTATTTGTGGCGCTTCAACATGTCGATTACCCAAATAAATCCGCTAAAGGTTAACCATAAGGTGATAAACGCAAAGATCTTAATAGGAATATTATTAAAACCGCCTTCATTAAAGTAATCCATAAAGTGGAGCATAAAAAACACTTCGGCTAAACGTTTGTGCTCATCACTGTGACCGACAAGTCGGCCCGATTGGGCTTCAATATAAACGCTGGTGGCAATGTCATCGGCAAAGTTTATCTGCCAAGTGTCATTTTGCTGTTTAGGAAAGTCGTCCAATGGCGGGATCAGTAGATGTGTCGAACTGATTTGAGCCTCGCCAGAATAGGATTCTTTGGCCAGTCGTTGCGCAAATTCGACGTCAATCAATACCGGTTTACCCTGATAAGCATTAATCAAGGTGTAGTCATGGCGAAGATGTTTATATAAGCCTTTTTCATGGGTTAATAAGTAGTAAGGTTTATCTAATAAAGTAATCAAGTTGAGTGACACGCTTGGTTTAAAGGCACCTAAAACCATTTTAGGTTCAACCAAACGATGAGTGTCTACCGCCACCACGGCGTGAGCATCGCTTCGGTAACTAAGGCCTTGGGCTTTATTGTGATCCATAAGATTAAAATACAGCCCGCTGATTAACCAAAGCAGTAATTGAATGCCCACAATGACCGATGCCCATTTATGCAGTTTTCTGATCCAAAACATTAGGCTGCTCCACTGTGATTGCGTTTTTTAAATATATTTTTACGCTTACTATACATGGGCTTACGTTTGCTTTTGCGCCCAAATACCCTGAAGTAAGTTAATACTAGCCCGCTAATAGTGGCGAATGTCGATAACAATGCTATCCAAAATAACAACAGGTTATCGACCTCTTCAGCATCGCCATAATCCATCACATGAAAGCGAAACATCCAGTCAAATATCCGCCAAAAGGCATGACGTTTACCGACGATAAGTCCACTGTCGGCAGAGATATAAATTGATGGTGCGGAGAAATGCTCGAAATTAATCCGCCAAGCGGGTAAATGTCGATCACTCAGCTCAAAAGGTGGATTGTCGGTCAGTAAGCTCACCTCATCGATAGGCTCATTACCTGCGTAATAATATTGGGCTAATGCAATGGCCGTCGTTTGATTTAGTGGCGATAAACGCTCACCGGTTTGTGCGCTTAATAATACCTGCTGAGTCGCTGTTTGGCTTGGGATTGAAAAACGGTATACGTCTTGCTCCATCAGCTTACCCACACTGATTTGCTCAGCATGAGGGTAAGTCTGTAACAGTTGTGCCAACGAGTACTGCAGTTTATCGGGATTGATTTTTATCTGAGGGTTAGTTATTAGCGGATCCCCATGGATATAGTCAATATGCATAAACACCATGTATGCCCCCGTCACTGGCCAAATAACAAACTGCAGTCCGAGTAATAGCATCAGCCATTTATGAACTGTTCTTGCGGTTTTATGCATTAAAATGAGCCTTATTATTGTTATTATTAGTTTGTTTGTAACCTTGTTTACGAGGGAACCAATGGCGATAAATGGCCATCAAAATGTTATTAACTGTTAAGTGACTCATAGTTTTAAGCAATTTATCTTAGTCACGAGTGAGGTCAATGATAGGCTAAAGGTCATTATCCACTCGGTTGAATTCATGAAACTAACCACAACATTGCTGGTAGTGTTTGCCCTCATCTTACAAGGATTAACGTCCTCAAGTATGGCGATGAATAGTACACTTGCTTGTCATGAAAACAGCCAAGTCTCCATGTCGACGGCAAAACAGTTATCGACTCACATGGGCCATGCTTCAACATCTGATGAAACCGGCGCCGGTACCTGCAATTGCCATGATAACGAAGCATTTATAGCAGATTCAATGCCGTTATCTCAGCAATCCACGGTTCAAGCTATTTCTCCATGTGAACCGTCAGATAAACACAATTGCGACAAATGCAGCCATTGTGATATTTGGCATAGCGCGCCCTGTGCATTGATGCCGATAGGATTTACTTTCGATAAACTCGCGATGGAGTTTACCCCAACTCCACTGCTTAATTTTACCTCCGTAATGTTAATTGATCAGTCCCCACCGCCTTAATCGTTTATTCCAAAAAACACCGTATTTCACAATCAACACAGCTCTTTTTTTGGGAGGATGCTGAGTGTATTTCAACACTCAATGTCCCGAACTATGACGTATAAAGGTACTATTATGTTTAAAAAATTATTGATCAGCAGCTTCATCATGCTTGGTGCTAGCACCCTTGTTCAAGCACAAGAGCCTATGGACGCACAATATTTTGAACAATTAAACTATAAAGAAGCAGTATTAACCGCAAATTCATTATATAGAAATGATCAAGGTATTGTTGTTAAAGTGCTACCCAATAAGATCACGGCTTCATTTGCTAATGGCAGTTCTGCATCGGTTGCTATTCCACAAGATCAATTTTTCTTATCTATTGCCCCTTTCTTAAGTCAAACTCACCCGTGCACCAACCATGTTCCAACGGGATGTACTGGTGAATTGGTCGGCGAAAAAATGCATATGTCGGCTATTGATGTCGCCACCGGAGAGGAAATTCTCAATCAAATGGTCACCACTCAACCCGACGGGTTTATTGATTTTTGGGTCCCTAGGGATCGCAAGTTAGCGTTCACTTTTCATCATGGTGACAAAAATGGCGTATACCGTGAAGCTAAAGAAGTCATATCAACGGATGAAAACAGCCGCACTTGCATTACCAGTATGAAGTTATTGGCTAAAAATGATCAGCCTGCAACGGAGTCAAAACACAGTCATCATTAAGCATTAGCGCTAAAGGTTAATGGAGCCAAAGGCTGTATGTAATTGCAGCCTTTGGCACATAAACCTAAAACCAGCATTTTTTGTCATGATCAGCTTAGGATATAGGCTGGTGTTACTGACAAGATAATTTTTACCATTACATTTGAGGCACGTTTAGCTATCAAGTTACAGTCATTGCATTTGATCCACTTTCTAGCAAGTAAGTTCCTACAGGGATCAATCGGCTCCTTTTTTGATGCAGCACAAACTAAAGTAGCGATCTAGCTCGCATTTTCGATATATTTTCGATAAGCAATCATCAAAATAGCGACTAAAATCAATTTTCTAATTTCTAAAAATCCTAAACTAGACAAATAAATATTAGAATTCCATTTTTTGCTATTACGGAGATTGAACAATGAACTGGCGTGCACTATTTAAACCAAGCGCGAAGTACTCAATTATTGCCCTTATTGTGGTGGGTGTAGTTGTTGGGGTAGTCGGCTATTTTGCAACACAACAGACTTTGCATGCGACAAGTAGTGATGCTTTTTGTATGACATGTCACCGAGACCATTCGTTAAGAGATGAAGTTATGGCGTCAGCTCATGGTGGCGGTAGTGCGGGTGTTACCGTGCAATGTCAAGATTGTCACTTACCTCATGGACCGTTTGATTATTTGTTGAAGAAAATCGTTGTGTCTGCAGATGTGATTGGTTTAATGACCATCGATGGTTTTATGACTCAAGAATGGTTAGATGAGAACCGTAAAGAACAAGCGGATCTTGCCTTAGAATACTTCCGCAGTAATGATTCTGCTAACTGTCAGCATTGCCACACTCGTATTTATGAAGATCAACCCGATACGATGAAGAAAATGGCCGTAAGAATGCACAGTATGAACTTTAAAAAAGCACCTGAATCTAGAAAGACCTGTGTCGATTGTCATAAAGGCGTCGCGCATCCTTACCCTAAAAGCTAGTTTTAGTTTTTAGGCCAAAAAACCCACTCATCGAAGTGGGTTTTTTTATCACTGTCTTTTAGGGATTACCTTTTAGGGATTGCCTTTTACGAATTGTCTGGTAGAGATGATCTGTTAAAGATTGCCTGTTGTGGCCGGCTCTGTAGGGGAGAGTAAGCCGAAAACACCCCAGCATAGGATGGCCCTATATTGGTGGCGAAACCTTAAGGGTTTACGCGCTAACACAAGCAAAAGTAGCAAGATGTGCATTAGTGCAGTGATGCTTGCCACGGCCAGCAGCAGTGCCGTCGCGCCCGGGTCAAAAGGGATGACACAGCTATAGGTAAATAAGATCCACATCGATAATGTGGTGGTTTTACCGATTAAGACGATATCTGTGATCAAGCGGTTTTGTTTTATTATGAAACCTTGATTAATCTTGGACACTTTCATTGGCCTCTGCATTAAGTGATCCAGCTTGTTGATATTGATACAAGCGGTAGCATACTTGTCCAGCAAATTTTTCTTTTAAGGGGATCCAATTAGCTGGGACATTACAGGTTGTTAACTCTGATTCTGTTTCAACATAAATTAACGCATGATTATTTAACCAATGATGTGCCGCCAATAGCTCAATGGTCTTAATGGCTAATGCTTTGCGAAAAGGGGGATCGATAAAAACCACATCAAATCCTTCAGTCGAGCCTTGTGCAAGGACTTGTAAGCTGTCAGCATTAATCACTTCAGCGTTATGACACTGCAGCGTAGCGAGGTTTTGCTTAAGTTGGTTGGCCGCATTTTTTTGCAGTTCAATCATTTTGGCAAAGCTGGCGTAACGCGATAATGCTTCAAGGCATAATGCACCACTGCCAGCAAAACAATCGAGCACTCTGGCACCACGAATATCGGTTGCAAGCCAATTAAATAAGGTCTCGCGTACGCGATCAGTTGTTGGGCGTAAACCTTCAAGATCATGGATCGGTAACTTACGAGATCGCCATTGACCTGAAATAATCCGCACCTGACCGCTGCTGGTATTTTTTTTAGCCATCTCATCCTCGTGATTTTGCCTGAACAAAGAAAAAAGAAAGTGGTAGACTATGCCACAATCTGAACCGTCGTTATTTTATATCAAACTTGTGATTAAATGTGAGTATTGATCATTTTACTGGTGAGAGATGCAACAAACGGTTTCAACTGAATTTTTAAGCATATAAAACTGGTAGCAAACATGGCAAAGAAAGGTTTTTTTTCCTGGTTTCGTAAAGATAAGCCCGCCCCTGAAGTTGAAGAACAACACGTTGATGCGGAGCATGACGTTGCAACAGAGGCTAAAGATCAAACCCAACAAGCTGAGCCGCAAAAGCAAGCGGATGACGTTGCGCGCTTAGAAGCCGAGCGTCTTGAAAATGAACGTGCAGAACAAGCCCGTGTCGATGTCGAGCATATTGCAGCGGAAACGTTAGCCGCTGAAGTATTAGTCGCACAACAGCTGGCAGCAGAGCAACAAGCTCAAGTGGTAGAACTTGCTCGCATTGAAGCGGAACGTCTTGCGGCAGAACAATTAACAGCCGAAAAGCTGGCAGCAGAGCAACAAGTTCAAGCGGCAGAGCTTGCTCGCATTGAAGCGGAACGTCTTGCGGCAGAACAATTAGCCGCCGAAAAGCTGGCAGCAGAGCAACAAGCTCAAGCGGCAGAACTTGCTCGTATTGAAGCGGAACGTTTTGCGGCAGAACAATTAACAGCCGAAAAGCTGGCAACAGAGCAACAAGCTCAAGCGACAGAACTTGCTCGCATTGAAGCGGATCGTCTTGCGACAGAACAATTAGCAGCAGAGCAACTGCAGTTAGCCGAACAACATATCCCCACAGCGTCAATCGCATTAGAAGAGCAAGAGGAACCTCAAGCTAAGCCTAAGAAAGAAGGCATGTTTGCGCGTTTAAAACGCGGTTTAATGCGCACTAGCGAGAATGTTGGATCGGGCTTTGTTGGCTTATTTCGCGGTAAAAAAATTAATGATGACTTATTTGAAGAACTCGAAGAACAATTATTAATTGCCGATGTGGGCGTAGAAACCACCACTAAATTAATTAAAAGCCTGACCGAGCATGCCTCGCGCAAACAACTTAAAGATGCGGAAGCGCTTTATGATTTAATGCGGGAAGAAATGCAAAAAATACTCGATCCGGTTGCAGTGCCTTTGGTCCCAGAAAATCCCAACGGTCCGTTTGTTATTTTAATGATCGGAGTGAACGGTGTTGGTAAAACAACCACTATTGGTAAGCTGGCTAAACAGTATCAAAGCCAAGGTAAATCTGTCATGTTAGCTGCGGGCGATACCTTTCGCGCGGCGGCTGTTGAACAGTTACAAGTGTGGGGGCAGCGCAATAATATTCCGGTAGTGGCACAGCATACCGGCGCTGATAGTGCTTCAGTCATATTTGATGCCTTACAAGCCGCTAAAGCGCGTAAAGTCGACGTATTAATCGCCGATACCGCGGGGCGTTTACAAAACAAAAGTCACTTAATGGAAGAGTTGAAGAAGGTCGTGCGTGTCATGAAAAAACTCGACCCAGATTCCCCCCATGAAGTCATGTTAACCTTAGATGCCAGCACGGGTCAGAATGCCATTAGCCAAGCACAGTTGTTTAAAGAAGCCGTTGGCGTGACGGGTATTACCATCAGTAAATTAGATGGTACTGCTAAAGGCGGGGTCATTTTTGCGATCGCCGATAAGTTTACTATTCCGATCCGTCATATCGGTGTCGGTGAGCAAATTGATGATTTGCGTACCTTTAACGCCAATGACTTTATTGAAGCATTATTTAGCCAGGATAAAACGGACCAATAATTTATGATCCAATTTGAGAAGGTCAGTAAAATCTATGCTGGTGGTCAAAAGGCCCTCATGGATGTCAATTTTCATCTTCGACAAGGTGAAATGGCCTTTTTAACCGGCCATTCAGGTGCCGGTAAAAGTACCTTGCTCAAACTCATTACCGTAATTGAACGTGCCACGGCAGGTAAGGTGTCCATTAATGGGCATAACATTGCCAATGTGGGACCTAAACATGTGCCATATTTACGCCGTAATATTGGGGTGATCTTCCAGAACCATCATTTGCTGATGGATAAAACCGTATTTGACAATGTTGCCTTACCGTTAGTGATTGAAGGCTTCACCCATGGCGAAATTCGTAAACGGGTGGCTGGCGCACTCGACATGGTGGGTTTATATGGCAAAGAACGTCATTTGCCGATAATGCTTTCTGGTGGTGAACAGCAACGTGTGGGTATTGCCCGCGCCATTGTTAACAAACCACCATTATTATTGGCTGATGAACCGACAGGTAACTTAGACCCTAAATTATCGATGGATATTTTACGTTTATTTGAGGCCTTTAATGACTCGGGGACCAGTGTCCTCATTGCCACCCACGACTTAGGCCTTATTGCGCGAATGAAGTATCGTACTTTTACTCTGCGTCAAGGACGCATGCTCGGTGGAGAAAGCTCTGCCTCTGAAGGGGAGTACATACGATGAGTAAAAAACCGAATATTACTCAAAGTAAATTACCCTTAAGTGGCCGTATTGTGATGTTTTTTATTCGTCATGTGCAGCAAGGCACCTCGAGTATGGGTGAACTTTGGCGTAATCCAGTGTCATCAATTATGACCATGGCAGTATTGGGCGTGAGTTTAAGTTTACCGGCCGCATTACAGGTGCTGGTTAAAAATGCTGAAAACATCACCCAGTCTTGGAACAGTGCTGCTGAAATTTCGTTATTCATTAATAAAGGCCGCAGTGAGCAATCTATTCAAAGTTTATTGTCGCGTATTAAAGTCTTCCGAGAAGTTGAATCCGTGACGTATATTAGTCGTGAGCAAGCATTAGAAGAGTTTCAGCGTTTATCAGGTTTTGGTGAGGCACTTGCATACTTAGATGAGAACCCTTTACCTGCAGTGGTTACCGTAACCCCTTCGGTTAAATACTCGAGTCCGGCAGGGGCGCGTGAGCTACTGGTAAAATTAGAGCGCGAACCAGAAGTCAGCTTTGGTCGTTTAGATATTGAATGGTTAGAGCGTTTGCAAGCATTGCTTAAATTACTTGAGAAAACCGTGCTGGCGATTGCCGCCTTGCTGATCCTCGCGGTGGTATTAGTGATTGGCAACACTATTCGTCTTGCGATTATGAACCGTCGAGCTGAAATTGAAGTGATGAAGTTAGTGGGCGCGACGGAAGCCTTTATTCAACGTCCTTTTTTGTATACCGGGATTTGGTATGGCGTTATAGGTGGCATTTTGGCTTGGCTAATTATCAACCTGTTAGTGTGGTATATCGATAGTGCCTTAGCCGAATTATTGGGTTTATATGGCAGTGAATTAACCATTGAGTCGTTAACATTTTTAGAATTAATTAAACTGGTGTTACTGGCATCATTTTTAGGCTGGTTGGGTTCGTATTTATCTGTGCGTCAGCACTTACGTAGCATTGAACCGTCATAATAGCCGGCGTATAATAATGCTTAATCCCAATAATGAACGTTTGTTCACTTGCATTGTGATTACCTAGCGGTAAAAATGTTCATCCAGTAGAACCTTATTTGACATATGATGTCGTATAGTTGATAGTTCATCAGCTAAATAGGGTGAGCATTCTTGTGTTGTGAACCAAGAAGCTTCACTTATCGTATTAAGATAGCTGAAATATATTTTTGAATGTAGTAGGAGAGCGAATGACTGATCAAACGCAATCAATGGCGCTGACTGTTCCACACAGCACTAGCAGTCTAGAGGCGTACATCCAGTCTGTGACCAGCATTAACATGTTGGACGCGGATACAGAGTATGGCATCGCCAAGCGTTTACAAGAAAACGGCGATCTACACGCTGCAAAACAATTAATTATGTCGCATCTTCGTTTTGTTGTGCATGTTGCGAAAGGCTACTCTGGATACGGTTTACCACAGGCAGACCTTATTCAAGAAGGTAATATTGGCTTGATGAAAGCGGTTAAACGCTTCGATCCTGATGTTGGTGTTCGCTTGGTCTCCTTTGCGGTACATTGGATTAAAGCTGAAATTCATGAATACGTACTGAAAAACTGGCGTATCGTGAAAGTCGCGACCACAAAAGCACAGCGTAAATTATTCTTTAATATCCGGAAGTCTAAAAAGCGTTTAGGTTGGTTTAGTGACGCTGAAGTGACTATGGTCGCGGAGAATCTGGGTGTATCTAAAGCTGACGTGACTGAGATGGAGTCTCGCATGGCAGCACAAGATCCGGCTTTTGATTTAGCCAGTGACAGTGACGACGACCATCAAGATTTTGCCCCAGCATTATTCTTAGAAGATCATTCTTCAGATGTGGCATCGCAGGTTGAAAATGCCAATTGGGAAGCCGATTCTCAAACACGTTTATTATCAGCAATCAAAACCTTAGATGAACGTAGTCAGCATATATTACGTGCGCGTTGGTTAGATGATCATAAAGTGACTTTGCAAGAACTGGCATCGACTTACCAAGTCTCTGCGGAACGTATTCGGCAGTTAGAAAAGAATGCTATGAACAAACTTAAATCGTGTATAGCGTAAGATCTAGCCTATTCGATTTTGATAAATTAAAACCTGCAACGGCAGGTTTTTTTATGACTAAAAAGTGACGTTTTGTTTGCGAAGCTTTATCTGTGTCAATTAAATCTACTCCAATCTACTCTAATCTAATCCAATCTAATCTAATTTAATTTAGTCTATTCAAAAGTGACCGATGCAAGGGTTGTTCAATCGTCGCTGAGCAATCAATAACCCCATTTATTGCGCTTTTTTTGAAGCGGCTATCTGAGTTAGAATCGCGCTAATAATACTTTTTCTTGGCACTTTTAAACCACCAGAGATAACCTCTTTTGGCCACATAAAAAACTGTCTAGGCCGCTTGAAGCGTGCCAGCGTTGACTCAACTAACTGACTCAGCTGTAAATTAATGGCGTCTATATCAATCGCTTCAACTTCAATGTTTTTAGCATCAAAGGCTGCAATATGCCCTGCATCAACGCCATGACTGTTGTCTACTGCACAATAATCAATAATGGCGGCAGGTAAGTGGCCAAACGTTGCATCGTCTATCGGAAATACAATGGCTTGGGCAACATTAGGATGGCTTAATAACACCGCCTCAAGTTGTTCTGGATGAATATTTTCACCACCACAAATAAACATGTTATCTACTCGACCTAAAATACTCAGCTGACCCTCGGAATCTAATTGGCCCTTATCATGGGTACAAAACCACCCTTGCTCATCTACGGGAAGTGTTAAGCCATTTTCGGTTAAATAGCCTAAAAATAAACAGTCACCTTTAACCCAAATCACTCCCTCTTTTAGGCTAAGCTGTCTTGACGGTAAAGGGCGACCATGATGGCCGGATAAATTCGCTTTAGCTGTGGTGATTTGCGAGCTCATCTCTGTCATACCATAGCTGGTGTAAGCGTTAATGTGCAGGTGTTGTAATTCCTCAATCAGTGCAGACTCTATGACCCCGCCGCCTAACAGTAACGCGGAAATATGGCTAAATGCTTCAGGTTGTTGCTGCAGTATCTGTATTGCTTGGGTGGGCACTAATGACACATGGGTAATAGAACTGCCTCGCAGCTGTTCGGCCAGTGACTGTGAAGGATTTCGCAATACAATGCAGGCGCCCGCGAGGGTACAACGATGAATAATGGCTAACCCACCAATATGAAACAGTGGTAACGATAATAGCCAAGCATCGGTTGTTGTTAAAGGGATCGAGGTTGCGGCCCCTTTGGCGCTGCTCACATGGTTAATTAAACAATGCATTGCGGCTTTGGGTGTACCACTTGAGCCTGAGGTGAGAATAATGTTTGAAGCTTGATGCGCTGGTATCTTTGTAACACTGCTGGCTGCTTGAGGTACATTCTGAGGTAAATCAATATCGAGCCAATGGTTAATCTTAATGGTCGTTTTTTTGCTTGGGGTATCGGTCCAGAGCCATTGAAGAGCAAAGCGTTTGATAAGCTGATTAATCTGTACATCGGCAAATCGAGGCGACAGAGGTAAAAATATCCATCCCGCATCAACGCAAGCCCAATATAGGCAAATCATTTCAATATTATTATGTGATACACAAGCCACAATGTCGCCATGCTTGACGCCTTGAGATTGCAGCTGTTGCACTACATGGCGGACTAAACCACTTAAGCGAGCATAGTTTATTCGAGAATTAACATGAGAATTGGTGCTGGTGTTTACGCCATCATGCGAGGTCTCAATCGCAATGGCATCTGGGGTTGTTAATGCTGCTTGATGCAAAGGTGACATCATTATTAACCTACCTTGTTCGGATCACGTGTTGGGCCAATATGAGTGAGTTGCTGTAATACCTGATGGTTTAGTTGTGGCGATAAGCCTGAGGTTGCTAACAGTACTGGCTGAGTAAAGGCGCTTAATGTATCAAGGCCTGGCGATTCATCAGGGGTTAATGCTTGGCTTACTAAGCGTAAGTCGTTAATGCCCATATCAGCTTCTAAGCTTGAGCTTAATATACAACGCACTCCCTCGAGATGAGCTCGGCTGATCATACTTTGCAATTTTTCCAGCGAACCCAATAACATAGGTTTGATGATTAAGGCCCCCAAACCGGGTTGCTGTAAGGCTAAATCGAGATCAAATTGAGGCAAGTTGAGTGATTCATCTAACGCGTAGTTA
Organism: Shewanella sp. S1-49-MNA-CIBAN-0167; assembly: GCF_040310145.1. Lineage (NCBI taxonomy): Bacteria > Pseudomonadati > Pseudomonadota > Gammaproteobacteria > Alteromonadales > Shewanellaceae > Shewanella > Shewanella sp. S1-49-MNA-CIBAN-0167. The sequence continues at coordinate 124,460 of NZ_JBEOPO010000001.1, forward strand.
ATGCCTAGTTGGCGGTATATTTGCGGATTATCATTTGGGTTAATGCAGGGTTCTTCAATGTATTCAATTTTGTGTTTTGGTAAACACGCTAAAAAATCGATAGCCTGTTCAAGGCTAAAACCACGATTGGCATCTAAACGTAATGTGACATGTGGTGCAATGGCCAGTACTTGATAAATAAATTGGATCTCGCTTGCCATGCTAGTCTGAGCGACTTTAATTTTAACACTGTTTATGCTGGCTTGTGTCAGTAGCTTTTGGGTGATAATGGCTGTCGACATACCATCATAAAGTAACGGCACCACTGCTGATTGAATCGGTGTATTTTCGATAATAATAGGCAGGCAATGGGTTGATTTTGCATGCAATAAGCTTAATGAGAATGCCAATGATGGCAGCGATATCTGCTGGGCAATGGCATTTAATACCACTAAGGGTTGATCTATCAAAGAGGGTAATATCTGCTGCAGTTTTGATTTCACTTCATCAAGCGATTCTTGGCTAAACCCCGTTATCATCTGGCTATCAATGTCCAAGCCTGACAATGGCGCTATTTCAGCCCAAGCCGTTTGTTGATTATTAAGTTGGATATCAAGTACTAATCCTTTGCGAAAATCAATTCGTTGTATACCCACGGGTAAGCTCGGATTGAGTTCAATTTGATATTGATACAGGGTGCAACTGGTTATCGTTAAGTCGTCTGATGATGACATTGTTACTCCTTTGAACCCATTAGCGGATCTAAGCACAATAACGTCAGTAGGGTATCGATAAACAATTGAGGATGCAGGCTGTGAATATTATGTCCTGCAGCATGTAATGGGTGTAATTGTAAATTGACTGAACCTGCAAGTGCCGCCTGCCAATCTATAGCCACTTGAGCAAACTTTTTATCATCAACACCATATATAAAATGGCATGGGCAGTTGAGCCGCTCAAGTACATTTCGACAGTCTTGTTGCAAGCTCAGTGAGGTTGTCATGTAACAATTGGCTAAGCGTTGCGGATCGTTAATACGGCGTATTGAAATAAGTTGCTGCTTTTGATGTTCGCTCAAGTCGCTAAATACCGCTTGCTGGTACCAAAGTGCCAGAAAATCCGCTAGGGCTAAATGCTGGAGTTTGTTAGCCCAGAGGCGATCGCTTTTAGCTCGGGAGGCTTGTTGCTGAGCATCTTGTAACCCAGGATGGGCTGATTCGAGTGTTAAACTCAGTAGCGAATCGGCAAAATCAGCTGCAATATGCAGCGCTATCCGACCCCCAAGAGAGTAGCCCAACAAATGAAACTGTTGATAACCCATGCGGTGCATTTTACTGACAATCAGCTCTGCAGCTTGGTGTAAACCCGGTGAGGTTAAGGTGTCTTCGTTACCGCCATGCCCAGGTAAATCAATACAAATACAATGGAAATATTGGCTTAAACGGGGCATTAAAATAGACCAGTCGTCTTTACTGCCAAGGAAGCCATGTAGCATTAACAATGCAGGTAAGTGTGGTTGGCCAAAACGACTGATTATAACCATTAATGTTGTTTCACCCATTGGCTGATTTGAGCGATTTGATCGCTGGCTTGAGTAGGGCTGACATTGATTTCAATGACTGAGGCACAATTGAACTCAAAGGCTTCTTGATAAGCTTGATTAAACGATTCAATGTCATCGGCTTGCCGATAGGCCAAACCAAACATAGCCGCACCATAGCCAAACTCTACACCATGGCTTAACCGATAAAAGTCATTGCGAAGTTCCTCATTGGGTACGGGCAATAAATTAAAGATATTACCGCCATCATTATTGATAATAACCAGCACAAATGGATGGGTCATTTGTGTTAACAGTGCCAGTGAATTTAAATCATGTAAACAGGATAAGTCGCCCATAACCAGAGTGGTCGGTGCATTTTTGTCTGCGGCAACGCCACAAGCTGTTGCAATTAACCCATCGATGCCAGAGGCGCCACGGTTGGTATAAATGGCTGGTGTGTTGGTCGCAATTGGCGCATACATATCGTAGAGCCTGATAGGTAAACTATTACCGATAAACAGTATATGTTGATCCGTTTGAGCCAATGCAATGGCGCGTACGACTTGCGCTTCACCAAAGGTTTTATTGTCGATCTGTTGTTTAAACAGTGATTCCAATGATTCATTTAGCGGTAATAATTGTAATGCCCAGTTGGCTTGTGATGATCGCGGCCAAGGTAATTGGCATACCGCTTGAACGCTTGCCTGGTAAAATTCTTTAGATTGATGGGTCGGATCTAAACGATCGCCGTATTGACCCACATGCCAGTAGCTATGCCAAGTTTGCTGGGCAATATATTGAGTTAAACGTTTGGAAACAAAACGGCCACCAAAGACGAGTATCCGCTCAGCTTGTTCAAGTTTTTTGTTGGCTTTAGGGTTTAATAACAGTTGGTCAACGTGGCCTATTACCCCAGGATGTTGACGTAACTGTGATTGTGCATCGACTAAAACCGGCCAGCCTAATTTTTGCGCTAACGCGACGATTTGCTGTGGATTATCTTCAGGGGCTAAGGTGCCAACCACTATCACGCCCTTACCATGAACAAAGCGCATTAAGGTGTCTGTTGTCGGTAAGTCTGCACTCGTTAGTCGAGCATAACGAGTTAATGGCTTAGTGTTTTCAAACCATTGGTTTAATGGCGCAAGATACGTTGATGTTATAATACTAGCCGTTTTCTTTACATGGGCTAATGTCACCAATTCTGCTGGGTATAGAGGCTCGCGGTACATGCAGTTTATATGCACAGGTTGATGCTGGTTCGCTACCGCATGATCAATTGTACTTAATAATGCATTAGCCGGATAACCAAGATCAGGCGTTGGTAAGTTAACTTGTTTGGCGTATTGAGCAAATATAGCCGGCTGAATAATGGCTTGATTGGCGCCGCAATCAATCAGCTCAGGCGGTCTGTCGCCAGACAAAATAATCAGTGGTACATGGGTTAACCATGCCTCAACAATCGCTGGATAAAGATTGGCCACTGCGGTACCTGAGGTGGTTATGATAGCGACAGGGGCATTGCTGGCCTTTGCCAGTCCAAGTGCCATAAAACCTAAGCCTCGTTCGTCAAAATGAATGTGACGCGTAAGCTTGGTTTGACTAGCAGCAGCCAATGTTAGCGGAGTTGAGCGAGAACCTGGCGCCATACAGACATGCTTAACCCCTAAGCGTGCAAGTTCTTCCAAGATCAATTGACCCCATAACAAATTCATATCGGCGCTGGTCTGTTGTTGCATATTGGCTCATATCAAAGATAAATAAACAAATATTAGTGTAACGTCAAGTTCGCTATATATCTAAGATTTAGCGCAAATTTTTATCGGAAATCTGCGAAATAAAGCTTGTGGTTATAAGCAAGCAACTGCGGTATTCATGCTTGTATTATTTTTGTTGCGATAAGGTTGCTTAGATGATTTTGATAAGGTATCAAAACAATAAAAACAACAATAATAAGAACAATAATAACAATAATAAAAATAACGACAAAATCCTTCAGAAGATGGCTTCCGCTGTATTATTTACAGAGAGTCGATAAATTGCCCCATCGCCCCAAGGGAGTGAGTGAACGGCTCGATGCTATGCGGTCGATAATGAGCATTCGAGGCTAAAAAGGATGTTAACTAAAGTGGTTCAAAATCCTGTAATAATGTCAGCTTTAGGAGGAATAACCTGCCGAATTTGATACTGTTACTGTATTGAATGGGGATGCATATAGGCTCATCAATTCATTTAAATCGTAATATTTTGGCCGGTAACCATTTGCGTTGTGGCGGTTAAAATATTAATTGATTCAGTACCATGGTCACCACTGTGTTGAATTTAAAAAGTATGCTGACACCCGTTTTTTTTGTAACGCCCTAAGCAAAACTTGATAGCCGCGAATTAATCCGCATCATGTTTACCTGTTTGCCCTTATAATGTCGCCATATATCTCACAAGATTAAAATAATGAATCAAATAACAGCAACAATCGGACGCTGGCAAGGCGCAGGCTTAATGGCCACCACATTGTTAGGCACGGGGGTCTTTATTTTACCGCAAATGACCATAGAGGTAGCCGGCTCAGGTTCGTTATTGGCATGGTTATTATTGACGGTTGCGATTATCCCGGTGGCATTAGTGTTTGGTTTGTTAGCGAGTCGTTTCCCTCACGCCGCTGGCCCGGCTTACTTCATTGAAAAAGCCTTTGGTGCCACAGCAGGCCGAACAATTGGGTTAATCTTTTTGTTAGTCATCCCCATTGGCGCGCCAGCAGCCATTTTAATGACCTTTCAATTTTTAGATGCACTGGTGTCGATATCTGGGATTGGCCAGTTAGTGGCTGAATTGCTGATTGTGGTTGTGTTATTGCTGCTCAATATTAAAGGCATTCAGGTGTCGGCTAAATTACAATTTGCCCTCACGTTGCTGATAGTTACGGTAGTAGCGATATTATTTGGTGCTAGCGGGTTAAATGTTGATCAACTACAAACCTTCGCTCATACCAGCCACCCGCAGTTTAGTGGGGTTATGCTCGCCATGGGCATTGGTTTTTGGAGCTTTTTAGGTATTGAAGCCATGACCCATCTTGCGGGCGATTTCCGCCAACCCGATAAAGACTTATTGCCTGCGATGATGATGGGGACGGTATTAGTGGGGATTATTTATTTGGCCTGTACTTTTTTATTGCTTATGGTGCCAACAGAGGGTGACGGCTTAGCGATGATATCGGCGTTTGATTACTTACTCTCAAACACCGTATTGAGCGGCTATGGTGGCTACATTATCGGAGTATTAGGTATTGCTAGCGGGTTAGCGACAGTGAATGTGTATGCTGCCAGCGCTGCGCGTTTGTTGTGGAGCTTTAGTAAAGAAGGCATAGTGCCACGCTATTTTGATAAGTTAAATCCACATGGCGTGCCTTTTAGAGCCTTGTTTGCTATTTTAGGCTCGATGGCAGTGGTCATTGTTGTCACCTTTTATGGCGCTCACGAACTAGAAGATTTAATCGCTTGGAGCAATGGGGTTTTTGTGATTATTTACCTGTTGGCCATGTTGTCTGCTGCTAAGTTACTCAGCAAACGCTACTTACCTTTGGTGGTTGCGGGTTGCTTATTTTGTATCGGTTTAGGTATTGCTCTTGGAAGCAATATGATTTATGCCATTGTAATGGTTATTGTTGTTGCCCCTTTTATGTGGTGGCAAAAAGCACATCTTACACGTAAGTATTTAGTGAGTAATCACTAAGGATAATGGGCTTTATTTAGCGAGTTTCCATGGCAATATTACGCATTTGAATCAGTTCGCTGTGTTTTAAGTGTAGTAACTCTGCCGTACGACGAATAATCTGGTCTTCATATTGAGACAGTTCACCGTCGGAATAGGCTAATTGCCACATTGACAGCAGTAATTTTTGTTTATCATTAATACTAAATTGAGCATTGATTTCGGCGGTGAATTCAAATAATGATGTGGCGTCTTTACGGCTTTGTTTCGCCTCGTCTATCAGGATTATCGCTTCTTCTGAGCTAATGCCTAAAGTGTTGATGAGCATTTCTGGCAGTAAAGCTGCTTCAGCTGCGGCCAAATTTTCATCGGCATACACAACCTCTTGTAATAGGGTTGCCGCCGCGAGGTTGAGGTTTTTCTGTTTATCTTCAGGGCTACTTTCTTGAGCATGCGATTGGAGAAACTGCTTGAGTTTAGCGATCATAATCACTCCGTTATAATGACATTAGACATACCGATGCTAGCAAAAATGATAATCCCAAGCGAATAGCATGGGATTAAATAATGTTAACGTAAGTTCACTATGATTGTCAGACCGTCTTAAGGCTGATTATAAAACTGAGCCTAGGCCTTTGATTAATAAATCAACCGTGCCGTCACCGCCACTTTGCTGTAGATAGTTTTTAGCGATATTCACCATAGGTGTAATATATTCTTTTGAGATACCTAGTTTGTCAAAAGCATCATATACCATTGCGCTACCTTGTAACGCAGTGCCTAAATCACCCGTTTTTGATAATAATCCTGACATACCACTGTCTGATGCTAACGCAGGTACCGCAGCAAGTAGACCGTCTGTATTAGGGATGCTGTCGCTTAATTGACTGAAATCATTTGCACCTAAATTACTTTGGGCCAAGCTAAGTAGTGACCCTAATCCGCCTTCTGCTTGGGGTTGAGTTAACCCCAGTTGTGACATAACGCTAGCCACTAAAACACTTGATTGCTCAGTTGCTTGGGATTGGTCAATTGTTTTAGCTTGTTCTGCTGCCGGTTTTTTGGTTATTTCAGTCACGTTATCTAACCAGCCCGCCGATGCTGGAGCTGAGAATATAAAGGCGCTAAAAAGTATCGCTAATGATAATGCCAATTTCATAATGGGTATCCTTTTATGTGGCTAAATGTCAAAACTTAGATGCTATTTTAGCCTAATTTACATAAATGCGACAAATGATCGCATCTTTTAATAATTTGATTTGTGCAAAATACGTTTTTTTTGGGTATCCTAAGCGCCATATTCGTCGTTAATAGATTACTGGAACCCACATGTCATTGTTTGCAATTATGGCTGAAGCATTTAACTTTTTTCGAAACCACATCCGTCAGCTTGCCGTACTGACTTTGCCATTTTTGTTAATCCAAGTCGCGATTCAACTTTGGCTGGGTAATGAAATGATCCAAGCGGATGTTGAAAACCCGCAATTTGGTGCTATTCATGCTGCTGCAATGATGGTGCTATTGTTGGTGTTTTCATTTTTAATTGCCGCCTTAACCTTATATTTAGAGTTACGCTCTCAAGGCCACGATCTTGCGCCGGCACAAATACTAAAAGCCAGCTTTCCGTTTGTACCACCGCTATTACTGGCTGGGGTATTTTCTGGTTTAGCGATTTTAGCGCCAGTAATGATTTTTGCGGCGTTTGGGCCACTGTGGTTAATTGGCTTAATAGTGAGCTTGTACTTATTCTCTCGCCTAGCCTATGTCAATTTTATGGTGGTGGTTGAGCGTTTAACGCCATTTGAAGCGATTAAGAGCAGCTTTAAATTTAGTGGCCCTATCACCATTAAAACCATTGCGGTATTAATGCTATACGTGCCATTGTCTCTATTAGGCGGTATGTTTTCACAATTCGCGATGCAAGTTGGCTTTCCGCTACAACTGGTCGTTGAAACCACTTTTTCGTTCTTAGGTTTGTTCGTTAATATTGCTTTGTTTAGATTGTATATGATCAATCGTAAAACACCGGATGCTGACAACTCTGAAGGATAAAGATGTTATAGATACTCAAAAAGGAGAGACCATTGTTAAATGATATTGAGTTTATTGATGGTTTCTCTATTGAGTTGGGCAATGATTACCGTTTAGCCAAAAGCTATGTACGCGACATTCCAACCCAAGCGTTAGTTTATATTAGAAGCTTTACCCATAAGTTAGCCGCTCAATTAGCTCAGAAGCATGATGTAACATTTACCTCTGCCAACTTATATGATCGCATCGAACAGTTAAATCAGCTGCGCGTGATTGATGTTGCTGCCGTGCGGGCGTTACATCGCCTGCGCAGTGACGGTAATCGTGGTGCCCATCCTGAAAAATATCATTTAACCCAAATTCAGCTCATTAGCATCGCAGAAAAGTCGATTCGTCATATTTTGCAGTTAATTGTAAAGCTATACCCCTCTTTACATCGAGGCACTGCACCCCGCTACCAATTTGAAGCATTTGATTCATACGCTGGCCGCGATTTATGTTATCGCGCAGTGATGAAGAATGATCCTGAAGCACAGTATTTAGTGGCAATGTCACTCAAAGCCAAAGGGTTAATGTTACAAGAGCAGGAGCGCGCGTTGGCGCAAACCATTGACACATCCGCGACAGAAAGCGCGGCGACGTCGGCATCCGTTGAACAAACATCAGCAGAGGCATTTGCACAAGCGGCACATTGGTTTCGTGTTGCATCCACTCAACATCAAGCGGCATTATTTGAGCACGGTGTGAGCTTATTGCATGGCTATTGCAGCGATCCAAATCCAATCGAAGGTGAGCAACTTATTGCTAAAGCTGCCGGAAAAGACATTGTTGAAGCACAAGCATTACTGGGGTTTTTCTACCTTATCGGCAGTAATCAATTTACCGTCGACCTAACTCAAGCCGAGCGTTTATTGACCCTTGCTGCCAATGCGGAAAATGCCGAGGCTATGTCTAATCTTGGGGTGTTGTTTTATCAAGCTCAGCAGTTTGAACAAGCATTTGTATGGATTAATAAAGCAGCCCAAGCAGGCTATCCGAATGCACAATATCATTTAGCCCTGATGCTGAGCGAAGGTTTGGGCTGCCAAATAGACTTGGCTGCGAGTCAGCAATGGATGAGCGAAGCTGCCGAGCAAGGTCAAGTCGATGCAATGTTATATTGCGGCAGTGATATTTTGCATGACGACAATGCCAGCCAACAACAGCGCACTAAAGCCGAGCATTACTTACATCAAGCTATAAAGTACGGTCACAATGTTAGCGCAATGATAGAGCTAAGCGTGGCGTTAGCCGACGGTATTCTAGGCCGTATCGATGTGGTGCAAGCAGCGTATTTACTCACATTAGCTAAGGTACACGCCAATGACGATCACTTACAAGTAATCGAACCATTGTGGCAATCATTAGCAATGCAAATCGACAGTGTGATCGCACTTAACCCAAGTGAAGATGAAATGATCGCGCTGAAACAAGCCAAACACTTACTCGAATAAGTCATGTTTTGTTTCCAAATAAGAGCGTGTGACCTTACGGTCGTGGCATTTCGCCGACACCCGACTTAAAGGGATAAAGTGACATTTATTCAATAGATCGTTATTGCAATAGAGTCCTTACTAAACCCGGATCGCACCAACGAATTTGCACGATTTAAATAACTGCATACCATAGCTTTAGTCGATATCACCGCCTCAACGAACCTCAGATCTAGATAATAAAACGTTATTAAACAGGCGCTTATTTAGATGGCGATGTTGATTGGCAATAAGCTAGCTATTGATGCGTCAATGGGCATTATTAGCAAGACTAATCGCAAAAAAAGAGCAAAAAAGTAACAAGTTTGATATGAAATAGACCAAACATTCTGATCTTGGCTAACTTATCCCATCCCTTAACCTCTGCTGAGGTTACGTTAGGATTAAATCGTTAGCTCAATGTTGTCCAGTAATCGGGTTGGATTTATTAATATGTTTATGCCCATATTGGGTTGGATCGTTAAGGAATAAGGTAGGTTTATTTAGGGGTTATCACTACAACCGCGAATGTTATAGCCATTGATGGCCTATTTTTGTAAAGTATCTTTTCTACTTAATGGCTGCAGATCTTACTGGGTGTTAATGGTTTTTTACGGTTAAATGAATGAGCCGAGTCATAAAAAAAAGCATCCATTACGGATGCTTTTTTATAAGTCAGCTTTATTTGGTGTTAAGCGAGTTGCTCAAGACTATGGTTTAAGTCTATGGCTTAAGACTATGGCTCAAGACTATGGATTAAGCGTGTTAGCAAAATCACCATTAGCCACAGTGCCATTGGTCACTGTCACTGTTTGTTTATCCGCATGGATAAAGAAAGGTAGCTCTAAATCATCAGGGTTGTTATTGAGATCAGGATCGTCATTTTGGGCTACACAGGTGTAACCCACACTGTAGTTGCCTGCAACGACGAAACCAAATTCATAGCCTTGGCCAATGACTTCACCGTTCTGATCGATAATATCGTTGACTCTAGCAGAAGCAATTGGCGCAATTTGTGGTGCCACAACGGCATCACTTCTGAAATCGCTCATATTGTCGAGTGCTGTTGCATCTGAGTAAAGATAGACAGCATGACTAAAGAGGCTGCCACCTGCTGCTGTTCCACATAGTGTCTCGAGCTCTGAGGGAATATTGCCTTTAATGGCTCCGACTTCAGCATTGTTATGTAACTGAACTGATGTTGGTTTTAAGGTCCAGTAGTCTTTATTGCCGTGGGGGTCTTGTAAGCCACTGTTTAGGTCAAATTCGGCGACAAAGCTGTTTGTACCGGCTGCGATAGTAAATGTTTTATTGAAAAATAAACGGCCAGTATCAGCATCGTCTGCGCCAACACCGCCACAAGAGCCATTGCTGTTGGTTGTCAGTCCATAGAGATTATCATCTATGGTTTTAACAAAAGAGCTCTCGGCATTTGGCGTTTCACTTCTTTGCATGTAAATACACATTTGGTATTCGCCAACGGGGATACTTTGACCGCTCACTAAAGTTTCAACAGCTGTACCTTGATATTCGAGTAAATTGACTTGTTTTAAATCGCCGTCGTCAGACACGTCAAATGAAATGCTGCCCGTATCATTTTTCAATACGACTTGCTTAAAAGCGATAGTCACGTTTTTTGCGTCACTCGGGTTATCTGACACGCCTAAGCTAAACTCTCCCATTTGCGGCGAGGAAGTGTCGTCGTCACCACCACCACAGGCGACAAGCAAGCCCGATAGGGAGAGCGCAATCAGTGTTTTTACTGTTTTCATGGTGGACCTTCTTATTCATTGGAGGGATGGCGTTGTCGTGAAAAAACAATCTCTTGTCTTAAACGTTAGCTAACTTTATCGAGTATTGTTCAGTTTACAAGCGTCAATATTTTGGAACGCGTCAATTGCTTAGCGTTATATGCCAGACGGTATGTTGATACTTTTTTATTGTTATTAAAGTCATTAAGATAGAATGTTTTTATCCCAAAATTTACCAAGGACCGCAAAGATTAATTATTCAATACAATGAGATTTGGGTTCAGAAAATTGTTTGGCGGTGTCGTTGCTGAGCGAAACTAAGACTATGTTTTAAAATGATCTGTACCCTTAATAATAGACATTTAGATAAGCATTAGATCCTAAATCGTGGTGTTGTAATGACAAGTAATACATTACTTGTTGTTATTTGAACGTAGATAATGGAGTAAAAACCCTAGCTCATTCCTGTCCATCTACCCGTCAGTGGATATTTGCTGACTCAAAACGGCCATTGTGTGTTAGAGAGAAAAACCGATTGCCACTTTTATGTGAAGAGCTGCGGCTCTACCTCAACGCAACGATAACAATGATTAACGAGGTATCTGCTCATACTTCAACTCAATCATCATTACCGTTAACTTAGTTCACCATGCTTTTAGGCGTGAAGGCTCCCAAATTGAATGTGAGCCTGACTATTATCGCTAGCCGCCCATACCCATACCCATGCCGCCGTGATGACCACCATTGCCATTACCGCACTCATGTACCGTCTGCTGGCCACCCTGTGTACCTGCTTCTATGGTAATTGAACCTGAATCTTTAAACATAACAAATGGACCACTAGTGATCTCATCGGTGATTGGATCATCTACATGGCCTAAACAGCTATAGCCGACCCGATAGTTTCCGGCTGGCAAGTAGCCCATGGCAAAGTGCCAGTTGCCGTCGGTATCCTGCATCATAGGACTGACTGCCGTAGGGGGGATGAAACCCGCTGGTGGATTGGTTCCCATATCTGCCATTTGGTTAATATCGGTGACCTCTTCGGGGTACAGGTAGGCCATATGGCTAAATTGCCCTCCCGCCGAAGCCAGATCGGAGTGAGTTGTTTCGCAATCGGCAATCCACTGGGGGTCGACCTCACCTAGCAAGTGACCCATATGACTATTATCGACAGACCACATGGCTTCATGATTTAAAAGGTATTGCCCCTGCTCGTTAGACAAGCCACGATACAAATCAATTTCCATGGTGATGGCAAGATGCTGGTCAGCGACGACCTCAAAATCCGAAACGGGCAGCTGTCCATTGGTAATATGCAAACCGTGGCGACCCTGGCCATCTTCAACATAGCAGCCGTCATTGCCATCGCCTTGCTGGGTGGTGACATAGGCATCATGATACTGCCCTGGGGGCAAGTCGATGCTATCGACCATAAGATGACTGTCCATCCCCTGGAAATCGAGTAGGTTAAATGCCATATCCTGTAAGTCATGCCTATGGATGTCGCCCGCGGCATCTGTCATGACCAGTTCCCCCATGACCATGCCCACATGGGTAACGCCAGCCATAGGCGAGTCGGAAATGGCTAGAGAGAACTGCCCCTGAGGCAATACCTGTTCCGGCGCCGTGACAGTACTATCACTATCACTCCCACAAGCCCCAAGCCAAAAAATTGAGGATAAGACCAACATTGTTTTACAAATCGTCATAAAGCCGCCCTGAATATATGAAATTTATCTAATGCTAATCCTTTGGAGGTAGTAATGCTAATTGGTGAGATATAAATGTGATCCTGAGCCAGATGCAAGATGTAAAAATCGCTGTTTAAGATTAAGATATTGAAAATAATGGTTATTAATTGTTGTTCTATGGTTTTTTATGGCGCTATAAAAATCATATGACTAGTAACAATATCCAGCATAAGTCTTGCAAATCAAACAAAAAATACCTCTTACTGGATGATGACATTACTGCGACATGGCTACAGCTTGTGTTTCGTCAGGAAAACAATTCAATTTTGACATGGCGTTAAATGACAATGTTAGGCCGCTGAATCTTCAATTTCATGCTTGCCTGTGGGTTATACAATAAGACATAACCCATAACTTGCTGATTTGTTTCTCTTCAATTAGCTTTATTAGAAAAAAAGCCTAATATTTAGGTGATATAGGGTCAACAAACAAACGCCAACCTGCACTGAAGAGCGTCGTAGAAAAGATCTTCAGAGCAAGCCTCTGCTTTACCATGCATATGCAAATAAAAAAGGTTAACTGACAGGTGCCAGCAATGAATATCATGACTTTGCCACCGCTTCCTGATGTGCATGCACTTGCAGTGCTATTGCTTGTCTTGCTTGCTCTGTTTCTGTTTACCAGAGAATCTATTGCCATTGAGACGTCGAGTCTGTTTATTCTGGCAGTGCTGAGCATAGGTTTTACTGTTTTTCCTTACATCAACGCCCAGGGGCAACATCTTGAGGCGCTGCAATTTTTCAGTGGTTTTGGCCATGAAGCGCTGGTGGCTGTGTGTGCATTGATGATTGCCGGAAACGGCTTGGTGCGCACGGGAGCCCTGGTGCCTCTTGGCCGAATTCTAGCGCGTTTATGGCGAGTAAGCCCTGTATTGAGTATGTTGCTGACCCTGCTGATTGGCGCTTTTCTCAGTGCATTTGTCAATAATGTGCCGATAGTCGTGCTGCTGCTTCCTATTCTGATCAGTGTCTCGCTGCGAACCGGAGCGCCTGCTTCGGGGGTGTTAATGCCAATGGGGTTTGCGACGCTGGTGGGCGGCATGAGTACCAGTATAGGTACCTCGACGAATTTGTTAGTGGTCTCGGTGGCTGCTGATATGGGCCTGAGAAGACTGCAGATGTTTGATTTTTTTGTACCAGCAGCAATCGTTGCCGGCATTGCCATTGTTTATCTATGGTTGATTGCACCACGCCTACTGCCTGCACGTAAGGCCATACTCAGCGATACCTCTCCAAGAATATTTTCCGCCCAACTGGTGATATTGGAAGACGGTTTTTCCGTCGGCAAGACATTGACAGAGCTGACCGAAAAGACCTCAGGGTTGCTGGAAGTATCACGCATCATGCGGGGTAGCGGAACCTATATTGTCCCCTTGCCGGATGCGCAAATTCAGGCAGGGGACAGGTTGATGGTCAATGAAACGCCGGACAATCTTAAGGAGCTGGAAAGTGCTCTGGAGGCCATGCTCTATGTCGGCGATAACCCGGTGGATGAAGAGCATCCATTATCCGGTGAGGGACAGCAGATCGCCGAAATAGTTGTCATGCAAGGTTCTCCTCTGCTTGGCATGACCTTAAGGCAAGTTAACTTTTATAATCGCTATCAGTTAATGGTCCTGGCAATACATCGGGGGGAAAGCTCAGTCGAGACGCTGCGCGAAAAAATAGCCCAGGCTCGCCTGCGCATCGGTGATGTTCTGCTGGTGCAGGGTAATCAAGATACCATAGGTGAAATCAAACGAGCGGGTGAGCTATTGGTTCTCGATGCGACCGCAGACCTGCCGCACACCGATAAAGCGCTAACGGCTCTGCTGATCATGGCTGGGATTATTCTTGTGTCGGCATTTGGGGGCGTTCCCATTGCGATCAGCGCAGTCGGTGGTGTATTACTGATGCTGATCACCCGCTGCTTAACCTGGCAGCATGCTTCCATGGCGCTGAGCACCCAGGTTATTCTGATTGTCGCGGCGAGTTTGGCGATGGGGGCTGCATTATTGAAAACCGGCGGTGCAGAGTATTTGGCCCAAGTCTTTGTGGCCTTAACGGCGGGGGCTTCTTCGGCGGTTATTGTGTCTGGACTGATGTTGTTAATGGCAATTATGACCAATATTGTTTCCAATAATGCTGCGGCAGTCATTGGTACTCCCATTGCTATCAGCATCGCGCAGCAACTGCAGGTTGATCCCGAACCCTTTGTTATTGCTGTGCTGTTTGGCGCCAATATGAGTTACGCCACCCCCATGGCGTATAAGACTAACCTGCTGGTAATGCATGCGGGTGGTTATAAGTTTATCGATTTTGTCCGTGTGGGCGTTCCCCTAACGATCATTGTCTGGCTGAGTTTATCGCTATTACTGCCGGTCATATATTCGCTCAGTTGGTAACATTTGCCGTGGCATAATGAATGATCAACATCATTTGCCTGTTTATTCTTTATTGCCTACGGCCACTAACGGCTGTTCCCTCTCTAATCTTCATAAAAGAATTGGCCAGCCGCCCTGCAACATTTTCCCGATTGACTTAAACAACAGATGCGAAAAGGTCGCCATGGGGATTGATCCAGCATTTATCTTCGTTTTAATCCTGCTTCGGCCCATCTTGCAGTAAAGAGTGAAAATGCTAACGCTTCCGATAGGCCTGTCAGGCTCACGCATTCTTTTATAAAGAGTCTTCAACGTCCTCAAGTTTAGAGTTGAATTTGTCCCTTTTAACGTCAACATACCGACACGTTTATGCCCCAAAGTGTTTTTAAGATATGGCCTGCGGCCACTAACGTCGTGGCGCTTCACCCACACCAGACCAAGAGGAAATCAACGGCTATTCCCTCTTGGAACTCCCAGCCGCCCCGCAACATTTTCTGAACAGCGAAAAGGTCGCCATGGGGATTGATCCAGCTTTTAACTTTATTTAGTGTTCTTCGGCCTTATTCGAAAATGCTAACGCTTCCGATGGTACATCCTGTACCGCGAAAGCTAAGCTCACATCCATGTGAGCTTCACGCTATTTTCTTCAACGCCCTCAAGTTTAAAGTTGAATTTGTACATTTTTAAGTCAAAAACCAACTCGGTTTTGCCCCTTTATCATTTAGAACATATGCTCAGCTCCATTTTGCCTAGCTAGATTAGCCCTACCCCTGCTAATGTTAAATCACCATATCTAGTGACCACTTTACCCACATCTATAATCAACCCTGAATTTAGATGTGAACGCTAAATAACATTAGACACTAACGAATTTACATTAGAGTAAACACTATCGCGATATAGTAATATCGCCATATTGTTCAATGACTTACGGTGGTGTCGCGGCTTGTGATTAACACTTTTTCGGAGTATCTTATGCTTTAGCCAATCAAAGATTATATTTATAAAGGAGTTAATATGGGGCTTGGTAGAGTTGATATACACGCAGGAGATTTTAAAAAAGGAAATGAAAGCCAGTACGTGCATGGTAAATTCTCAATGAAAAATGAAGGTGAATTTTTTCGTGAAAAGATAAATCCTTCGGAAATAGAAAGGTTGGAAGAGGCATCTGAAGAGTCAGTTATAAGTATCGGTGGTGCAGCAGGCTGGGGCGTTGCGGGTAGTGTTCTGCTTGGTCCTGTTGGGTTGTTAGCGGGGTTAATACTAGGTGGAAAGAGCAAAGATACTACTTTTATTTGTGAGTTCAAAGATGGTCGGAAATTCTTAGGTACTGCATCCTTTAAAGTATTTAATGAGCTTAAAAAAAATATTATGGCTTCATCATTCTAGTGTTACATAGTGGGCAATATGACAAGTAATACTCGAAAGCAAGATGTGATTTTGCCGTTCTACGTTAGATTTACAACACGAGTTTTAAGTAATATTTTGAAACTTTCAATATTGCTTATGTTAAGTGTACTTCTAGTCGTTGCAGCTATCATTCTTGATTCTAAGGCCTTTGGTTTCCAATACCTTAAAAAAGCAGGTGTCGTTATTGGATTATTTGGTGTGCTACTTTCACTAAAACATCGATTGTTGAAAGCTTTTTCAAGTTATGTCACTTATGACTCAGATATAAACGGTGATGGCTTGTTTTTTTGTAACGATATCATTAGTCAATGTGAAGCTCAAAAAGTAAAGAGTAAAGCAATTGAGGAGGCGTGCGGTGTTTGGATGATGCTAATTGGCACCATCTTAAGTGTTTTCTCTTTTTGGCAAGCGTTGCTTTTGCTTATTTATCCTTATCTGTTAGGTCTTGTCGACAAGTCAGAGGTGGTGTTCTTTGACATACTTCAAGCAATTAGTAGCTCACTTAATTAGTGAATTCACTGGCTCGGTTTGTCACAGCGGCTGGTTTTGGGATAGGCAGTGGATTACTGTCCATACAGCGTTATGTATTTAGAGAAAATCAATGAGAAAACAGCAATTGCCTAGGTTTCAGAAGAAAATTGATTCAGCGACCATTGGCTACTTAAATCTTTTGGAACCCAAAGAACTTCTGTCTGTATCGATAAATCTGAGCAACTCCCTAAGTTCCTTATCTTCTCCTATCCGGAGAAGTATTCTTACGTTGCAACATACTTTGTATGCATCTTTAATGGTTGATGTTCATTCTTGGCTATTTGATCCGTCGAAAGGGTCATCGAATTTAAGCCTTTATAACCTGCTTGAGCAGTTGACTGATAAAGATACTAAATTCAACACAAAGTATCTTAAAAGCTACTATATTGCTGAGCCAAATGTAGTAAAACTCAACGAGTCAGCATCCCGTTGTCAAAGTGAATTTGTTAGCAAGCGTGTAGCTAAATTTGATCAGGACTTTCTTGAATGCATCGGTAATATTGAGGAACTACTGAATTCAGGGCAAGCAACAAGGATTAAGTTGCTCCGAAACAAGTTACTTGCACATAAAGACGGTGTATATGACGTAAAAGCTAATGGTCACGAAATTGGAGATGTATTTTACTTGTTAGGGCAGATGAAAGTTATATTACTTACCCTTAACAGACTATTTCAACGAGTTAGCTACCCCATTGAAGAATCCGAGCAACAAGCCAAGAGTAATGCTGATTTTTTTTGGAAGCATGTAGCACGTACAAAGATTTAAGGATACTTTTCCTAATCCTGAGATCAACTTTTAGACCCTTTGCACTAACTGATTTATGTCCATAAATGATTTAGATGCCTTGATTGAAAATGCCTAAATTCACCTCTGAACTTGAGGCCGTTGAAGAAAATGACGTGAGCTGGCCATGGATGGCCCGCTAGCTTTCGCGGTACAGGATGTACCATCGGAAGCGTTAGCATTTTCACTCTTTATTATAAGATGGGCCGAAGACGGTTACAGATGAAGTCAAAAACTGGATAAATCCCCGTGGCGACCTTTTCGCATCTGTTGTTTAAGTCAATTGGGAAAATATTGCGGGGCGGCTAGGCCAATTCTTTTAAAAAGAGTAAAGAGGGAGCTGCCGTTGGTTTCCTCTTGGTCTGGTGTGGGCGAAGCGCCACGACGTTGGTGGCCTCAGGCCATATCTTAAACCCACTTTTGTCCAAAAGTGAACTAGCTCATTAGTTGCTATCATTTGCACAATGGTGGCTCTTTCATATCTCGATAATCGCCAGTCAGTTCGGTAATCTGCAGTGTGCGATGGATGAAATGTCATTTCAGGCTTACATTTCAGGCTTACATTTTAGGGTTAAATAGTGGTGCGCTTAACCACGCAATATAGCTAATTTATTGTATCTAAGACTATGAAAAAATACTAAAAATAAAACGGCCAGCGTTGTGCTGGCCGTTTTATTTCAGTGTTTATGGCGTTGTTAGGCGAATGTCTACTGAATGGATTAATTTAGGACATCAGTGAGGGATTTGCTGCCATTAAATAATTCAAAGACTTTGCCGCCTAGCTGCGGTTTTCCTACCGCGTAAGTCAGTGCTCGAGCAACATCTTCTCTGTGAATAGTCATCTCTTGTTTGCTGCTCGGCCGCTGGGTTTGCACTTTACCTGTGGCGCGATCATCGGTTAATGAAGCCGGTCTAAATATGGTGTAGTTAAGCCCACTGTTGATCAAGTGTTCGTCGGCCATGTGTTTGGCAACTAAGTAAGGCTTCATTTGTTCTGAACCTTGGTCGGGATCGTCAGCACCGATAGAGCTAACCATAATGAAATGTGACACATTAGCCGCTTTTGCGTAATCAATGGCTTTACAGGCCGCCCATAAATCAATGAGCATAGTTTTGTCTGCACCTGTTTTGCCACCTGAGCCAGCGCTGAAAATGACCTGATCGCAATCGTTAAATGCTTGGCTAAAGTCCTGTTCTAAATCCACTTCAACTATGCGTAGCTTCTTATCACTGGCGATATCAGCCAATTTATTTTTATCTCGCACTAACGCTATTACTGATTGGCCTTCTGCTAATAGCTGCTTTGTTGCCATGTTACCGATCTGTCCGCTTGCGCCTAAAATGAGTGTCTGTTTCATTTTATCTTCTCCTCAGTATCGAATTTTTGGCTTATATTACTGGCAAATGTGGCAGCATCGTTTGCTACTCTATTTGCCCGCCTTCTAATGACATTGGGGTTTGATCGGCGCGATTCAATGCTTAAGAGGTGACTAGTGTTTAGCAGCACTTTATGTTTTACATCAAAATAAACATAGCCAGCCGATATTTTTGGCGAATATTGAAGGTTTTACCGCCTTAGATAGCGTTAATAGCTTGCTGGTAATGAGGACTAATGACGGTAATTTTAGATAAACATAGCCGATATCAATTTGGATTAATGTCTAGGATCGGTAAGGTGATCACTAAGCACATCTAACGGTTAGTTAATCTGCTTGATGCTCAAATGTGCGTCCAGTGTGTTGAGTTTGATTCGGTTTAGATCGGTTAAACATCTCAGCATAAGGCGCAGCTTGTTCGCGCTGCACATCAGCGCTGTCTTGGTAGACATCACCTTGTTGAGCGTGTGGCTGGTTTCTCTGCAATATTTTTTTACCTAAGAGCTGTAGTGTAATAAAGCTTAATAAGCCCAGTAACAATAAAAAGGGTAATAGCACAATCGTGGTTAATGCGATGCTAAAAAACATCAGTAATGCCAAAATTGGGTTCATTGCCGTGAACCGACTTTTCAAATTGGCAGTGTGGAATGATTGATTAAATTTCATAGTGGCTCCTGAATGCAGTTCGTCTGAAAATGGGTGTCTAAAAACGTTACCTATAAATTAGTAACGATGACTTAATGTACAGTTTGCAATATCTGGACATAATATGTCACGTTAAACTTGGTTAATGTTTTAAGTTTGGGATTAAATGTCTATTTTGCTGAACCATTAGCAATAGCACGTCAATACAACTTCGACCGCGGGAAAAAGAGTTGTTTGAAACCCTCTATTGGTCTGGGTAACGGTTGCTCTTGTTAACTAAGCATATAACCAAAAAAAAGGGTAAACATAATGTTTACCCTTTTGGTTATGACTTGTTTATAAAATGCTTTGATCGATTATTTGGCTTTTTCAGCCATCTTTCTAATCACTTTATTATGGGTTACATCGTTTGGTGCTTTACCTGTGGCATTGATTTCATCACTGCCATGACAGGCTAAACAAGTGCCGACTCGGCTGATGCGATCCATTTCTTGTTTATTAAATGGACGAGCACCTTCATGTGAAGTTGATTGCAGTTGTTTACCGTTTTCATCAACAAAACGTTCCAGTTCAAAATCGATAGGGGCTTTGCCGTCTGGGAAGTTTCTGTTGATGTCGTATACACCGCTCCCTAAGCCCAATACTTTCGGGTTGGTATGACATTCTTCACAAGTACGCGACTTTTTGCTCATGGTATGAGGCTGGATCGGGTTGTGTGAAATACCACTGGTGCCATCGACGGTGGTGTAAGTTTTATTGCTTACAATCGATTTTTTACCATCTACTTGAGTTAAAAATACTTGGCAACCCGGTACGAAAGTAGACACTTTTCCGCGATGGTTAATCCCTAATGCAGGCATTTCCCAACGAACGTATGAACGGGATTCATCCCAGCTGAAGGCATTCTTGGCTAAGTTAGCTTTGTTACCTTGTTTAGAGGGGTCATCACCCGTGCCGTTAAGCCAATCGCCATTTGGCTTGCTGATGTCTTGCTTAGCATGACAGCCATAGCATTGCGGTGCCCAAGCTGCATGACAGGTAGAACATTCCATTTTTTCCATGTGGCTGGCAATTTTCACCATCGCAACATAGCCTTCTTTAGACAACTCTTTATCTTTTAGTTGAGGAACATCCAGTTTTTTACCGTCGTTTTTAGTGGTTAAAGTTACTGTTTTGCCTTCACGTTTGAGGTTGTTCAAGGGCATGTCGCGTGAGGTTTTTAATGTGGCTTCGGTGGTTGGCGTACCATGACAAGACACACAACGGATTTCTAAGGCGTGCTCTTTTTTGGTATATAAGTAGCCATCACCGTGCATTTCGTTTTTGGTGTGGCAGTCAATACAACTCATACCAGCATCATAGTGTAAATCAGCTTCAAGGAAGTTGTAGTGTTTGCCATGCAGCTTACCCTGCTTGTCACCGTCTTCGGTATAGGGTGTGCCGTATCCGTCAGATTCCATCATGCCTTTATAGCTTACGCCCGTACGTCCGCCGCGGTTATGACAATGCTGACACTGGTCTACGGTCATTTTCTTGGTCATTTTATGCTTGCGAGGACGATCTTTTTGAGTTTTATCTATGGCCTTATCGCCACCTTCATAGGTGCCATCGTTACTGTATTCAACATGACATGCTGCACAGCCAGACGCGCGGTAATCGCCATCGCGTTGATGGCCGTCGCTCCAAATATGGCAACGTAAACACTGGTTGCGGAGGTAATCATCACCTGGTGAATTGGTGTTTGATTCTGGTTGAGTTGGGTCATAACTTGGTATCTGGGTTAGGCTTTCAACTGTGCCTTCTCGGCCCGTTTTCAGTGCTTTAACATCGTAAGTGGCATGGATCGCATTACGATCTTGGCTAGCAAAGTTGTAGCGAGTACCTGAAATTACTCCGGCCATAGTGGCATGGAGTGAGGTTTTGGCGTTGTCGACTTCATCTGGGTGACAACTGCCACAGGTGTCGTTAATAACCCGTAAGTCTGTCGGATTGGCCCACATATCTGTGTGAGCGGTTTTCATGTTGGTGGCGATACCATCACCATTGTGGCAATCAACACAAGTCAGATCGGCCATGCCGTCAACTTGTGAAAATTGTTCGATGCCATTATGGCAACTCATGCAGCCGGTATCATCATCCCATTGCGCATTAGCGTTGAACGCTAACATGGAAAATAATACAAATATGGCAATGAAATAAAATGTTTTCATCTTTGCTCCCTAATATATTTTTTATAACAATAAAACCCTACATTTTGTAACTGTTTATTATCCTATATCAAAAGAGGTATGTAAAAATTTCGATACAGATTTGTAGCCAATGTGTGACTTGTGCATGTTCAATTGACCGTGGCATGGATATAAGCTGGGAATTCGATTAAAAAAACATCGCAATATAATACTATCCCTATGGCTTGTAGATATTTTCTGGTTAAAATATGTTCGAGGTAAACAGGTTTTAATTGCGGCGCAAGTCTTACAGATCGAGTCTTTAACTAAGCGAGTACCTTGCAACAAAGACCTTGGTTTACAAGTATCTTTGCTTACGAATACCCTTGCTTAAAAATAAGAGCACCCGTTTAGCTGGACCCTTAGGGCACATTGGTGGCTTGTCGCTAGTGCGTTATCACTTATTTATCTACAACCACTGCACGTTGTAAGCGCGACCTTGTATAATATGGCCTCAAACTGCTGCAAAATGTATTTTAAAACATCAACATGCCCTCCCATTACGAATAAATCCTAATAGTTATCGAGGGATAAAGTGTGTCGCGAGTTAGGTTGTAAATATGAAAAAATAAATAGAGGCATGATAAAAAATAGCTGAGTCAGTGTGGGCAGAACAATTATTTACGCGAGTGATTAATGGTTCTAGTCACGTGACATGATGTGGTTTTTTGGTTCAATATTAGTATGAGGTTGATATCTGTCCTTGCTTGAGTTTAGCGATTATGCTTCATATATTGGTTACGCAAGAGCGTCATGCCAATGAAACCGACAAATACAAACAATAATATTAACGGTAATAACAACAGACCGCCCAATAAGACAGTGGCAACCGTTGCTAATGCAGTATATGGGCGCATTTTCCGGAGGCGTTGAATTATATTGTGTAGATTAATTGAACTGAACATCCTCTCTCCTCCGGGATTAACCCTATGGATAACCCATCAGGTTTGCTTATTTGGTAATCGATTACTTATTCGTTTTATTCTAGTGCCTCGTGACTTAAAAGTTAAATCAAGGCTGAAATGTCAGCGATTAGTTTTACTAATATGATTATGAGTAATGGCTTTCTCGACACTGCTGAAAATAATATTGCGAAACCATTGATGTCCCGGCTCTTGATTATTTCGTTCGTGCCATAAAAACACATAGGCCATAGGCATAAATTCAAACGGCAAGGGAATAGAAACGAGTGAGTACAGTTTCTGGGCGTGATAGGCAAAACTAGACGGTAAGGTGAAAATTAAATCGGTGTTTACGCATACACTTACTGCACCGTAAAAGTCTGGCACTGTGGTTGATAAGTTACGATGTAAGCCTAAATTGGCTAAGTGGTAATCCAAGGCCCACCAGTCGTTACCTTCACATCTTACTTGCACATGAGACATATTGAGGTAGTGATCTTGATCCCAGTGTCCAGCAGTGACAGTCTGTAAAATAGGGTGATCTTTACGCACCAAGCAAACTTGATGATCGTTAAATAGAGTTTGTGATTCAATACCTTCAGGCACATGTTCAAAATTGACATCGGTATGAGGTTGAATGTCTCTGCCTGCAAGCCCAAAATCGATTTGTCCTTGTTGTAAATCTTGCATTGATTTTTCAGTCCAAACATAAGAATCCAATTTTATTAACGGTGCCTGTTGTAATAATGGTCCGATAAAATATGGAATTAAGGTTTCATAAGCACTTTCGACCATCGAGAATGAAAATTGACGGTTACTGGTCGCCGGATGAAAGGTTGGCGGTTGCGTGAGTTGATACAAGTTTTGCAACACTAATGGTAGTTGTTGCCTTAATGCATCAGCATGTGCGGTTGGTTTTAAGCCGTGTGCTGTACGTTGAAAAAGTGGATCGCCTAATGTTTCCCGCAAACGATTTAAGCTTTTACTAACAGCCGATTGACTGACATGCAAGCGATGGGCTGCCCGGGTGACACTTTGCTCCTCAAGTAAGACTTGCAGAATGACTAATAGATTAAGATCGACTCGAGCGAGGTTGTCTAAGTTCATGTGATATTCTCAAATGGAAATTCACTTTGGATTTTATATCATTTCCGTTCATACCTCCATTTGACTTACTATAGCGCCCTATTAAGGGTGACCTTTGTGCATTAAAATTTTGAGAGATAGAAAATATGCGTCGTAACCTATTGCCACTATTAATGTTTATGGTGCTACTAAGCCCATTAGCGATTGATATTTATCTTCCATCTATGCCTGCAATGGCGTTGGATTACGGCGTATCTAACAGTGAAGTACAGTCCACCTTAGTGTTATTTTTATTTGCTATGGGCGTAGGACAAATTTTAATTGGCCCATTAGCGGATCGTTTTGGCCGTAAACCTGTCGCGTTATTTGGTATTGTACTTTATGGCATTAGCAGTTTATTAGGTGCTTACGCGGTTGAGTTTGAATGGTTGCAGATTGCGCGTGTTTTCCAAGGCTTGGCAGCATGTTCAACCTCTATTGTGGTATTTAGTGCGGTACGTGATTGCTATGACCGCAAACAAAGTGTGTCGATATACAGTTATCTCAATGGGGCCATTTGTGTGGTTCCTGCACTGGCCCCCACATTTGGTGGGCTATTAGCCTTGCAGTTTGGTTGGCGTTCAACCTTCATTTTTATGGCTTTGTATGCCATTTTAGTGCTGTTTTTAGTGGGATTTCGTTTTCCGGAAACGCGTCCGTTAAATACCGACAGCACGGGTCCTTTATATCGTTGGAGTCGTTATAAGCCGGTTATTGGTGATCCTCATTTTATGTTTTATGCCAGTTGCTGCATGATCGCGATGGCGTCAATTTTGTGTTACGTGTCGTACTCACCCGTGTGGATAATTGGTCATTTAGGTATTTCTGAACTCACCTTCAGTGTTCTATTTGGACTCAATGCTACGGTAAACATTGCAGCCTGTTTTGCCGCTCCGGTGTTGGTAAAGCGTATTGGTAACCGTCCGGGTGTGTTGCTGGCGTTATCGTTGATGTTAGTTGCTGCCTTTCTCGAAGCGGGGATGTACTTAGTCGGCCCACAAGAAGGGTTAGCAGCCGCGATAGCCTTTATGGCCCCGATGATGATCTTGTGTATTGGGTTTGCCATTTTACTCGGCCCTGCAACCAGTATGGCGTTGTCGGCTTTCGGTGAACGAGCAGGCACAGCAGCCGCTATGCTGGGATGTATTCAAATGAGCGGTGCGTCATTACTGACCGCGTTGGTGCAACTAACCGATATACCCGCACCTTATGCCATTGCGCTGGTTATGGCAGGCTTTAGTGCAGTATTACTGATCATTATGGCAATGAAAAACTTAAGCCATCTGCATCAAGAACAGTTACAACATGAGTAATTAGTTTGAGTAATATCACCTTTAACCCGCAGAATACTAACCACATTCCGCGGGTTTTTTTTACCTCAATATGATGAGACTTAGAAGCGGGCGTTAATGCCTACACTAAAGCTGGTTTGTGAGTCGTTATCATATTCGCCATTGAAATATGAGTGCTCAAGTGCAAACTTAGCCGAAAATACATCGGCAAAACGCCAGAAGTAGCGGGTGTTTATGCCAGTATAAGTGTCTGTTTGGTCATTATCACCTTGGTTGTCAAAACTGGTACCGCTGAAGTTATAACTAGTATCTAGATAACGTTGCTCAACATTAGCCCCAACAGACCATGCATTATTGATATACCAATCGGCATTGATGGCAAGGTTATAGATGCTGTAACCCATGTCTATCTTAGAATCTCTGATGGTTACTTGACCTAAGTTATCAACAGAACTGCTTAAATCATTACTCGTAAATTTCTGATCACTATAGGAAAATGCACCTGTGAGCATGACTCCAGCGGTTGATTGCAGTGGAATAAAATGTTCATAATTTAAGCTAAAAACATCAAGGTCATTGCTTTTATAACCCTCTGAGTTATAGGTTGCTGATGCAAAGCTGCTTGATTCAGACTCAGACATTCTGCTGTAATTAAGGGTTAATGCCGAATGGTCCGTGAAAAAATAGCCTAGATTGGCTGAATAAGTGGTAAAGCTATCTGGACTACTAGAGTAATTATCTTCCTCAATATTGAGTCGACTGACTTCTGCACCGATAAACCATTTTGAGTCAAAAACGTATTCTCCAGAGATGTTATATAAATCTTCGACGTCAGTGGTGACATAACGCGCTGCAACAGTTGAGCCTTGATGAAAGAATCCCGCCAATGCATATGGCTTATCTGCTTGTTCAACCGCTTTAAAATAATAGCGATAGTTGGCGTTAACTAGGCCATCCGCTTCACCTGATGAGTCTAAAAAACCGATTTCTGCTTCGTGGTGATAGGCATTATCTTGTGCGGCATAAACGGAACTTGTAGAAAGTGCGAGCATTAAGGCAATCGACATCTTTGTCATTGTTGTTGCCATGGTTCTTGTGATAATTCCTGTCATAATAATGGTTCTTCCTTGAGATGTTATGATGTAAAGCCAAGCATATTGAACTCAATATTACATATTTGCAACAATAATAAGACAAAAAATGAGCAGAAGTTATTGTATTAATTGCCAATACCCGCAGTCAGCGTGTGTTTGCCATGCGCTCAAACCGGTGTGTTCCCAAACCGAGGTAGTGGTGATGCAACACCCGTCTGAAGTGGGGCATGCTAAAAACAGCGTGAGGTTATTGAAGCTGGTGCTGCCGCAAACCCAGATTTATGTGGGCGAGACTGCCGAGGACTTTATTGAGTTGCAACACTATTTAGCCACGCAAACGAAACCTGTGTACGTGGTTTACCCCAATGAGCACAGCCAAACCGTCGCCAAGGCCGGAGCGAGCGAGGCCGTGATTATTATTGTAATCGACGGTACTTGGCGCAAGGCGTACCGCATGTTGCAGTTGAATCCGTGGTTAGTTGATTATCCGTCGCTGCATCTTGAGTGTGCAGATGAGTCGCAATATGTTATCCGTAAAGCGAAACGCAGCGACAGCCTGTCAACCCTCGAAGCGGTTGCTCATACTCTGGTTGCGTTAAATCCTGCGACTGATATCGCGCCAATATTTGCAGTGTTTAACACAATGGTGCAACATAAGTTAACCGCTATGCCTGCTCAGGTTCGTGCGCGTTATAACAGCGATAAAATCAAAGGATAGATAACATGAAAATCGGGCTGATAGGCTTATTTGTTTTAGTGGTTGCAGCAAGCTCGTTGACGTTTGTCGTTTCTGGTGCTACTTCTGCTGCTGACAAACCCCATAAAAAAATGACCTTAGCTGAAAAAGGCGAGCAAGCGCGTCAAGAGTCAATTGAACTTGAGCAAAGCCAATTGCAAAAAGCGCGTGAAGCAGCCAAGGCAACCTCGGAACGTGAACAAAAAGTGTTAGCTAAGGCGCAGTCTAATGATTGGGAAGCGCAGCAGCTCGAAAAAGCCCGTGCTCAATCTGATGAGCGTTTAACACGTCAGCAAAAGTATTTACAGCAGGCGCAAGACGCTGCTAAGCAAACACGTAAAATCCCCAAGGCCACCACAACGGCAGAACCGGTTCTATCAGAATAGACTCAGTGTTTATTATTACTTTTCACCTCGCCTGTGTCGGAGTTCATTTTGTCGTGTTGTCCTTTGTGTCACCATCAAACTATTGCGTTTCATCAAGATAAATATCGCCCCTATGTTCGTTGCTCACAGTGTTTACTGGTGTCAGTTCCGGCAGCATTTTATTGGGATGAAACCGCCGAAAAAGCCCATTATGATTGTCACCATAACGACTTTGCCGATGCGGGCTATCAGCATTTTTTATCACGCACCTTAACCCCGTTGTTAACCCGGCTTGCTCCCAATGCAAGCGGATTAGATTTTGGCTGCGGCGAAGGTGCTGTGCTAAGCCAAATGGCGGCAAAGCAAGGGATCAGCGTGGCTAACTATGATCTGTTTTATCACCCAGATACTCAGGTGTTAAGCCAGCAATATGATTTTGTGTGTTTAACCGAAGTGATTGAACATATTGCCAATGCCAAACAACTTATCGAGCTATTAAGCCAATTACTGTTACCCGGTGGCATATTGGCCATTATGACCAAACGGGTATCGAACCTTGAAGGATTCATTAACTGGCACTATAAAATCGACCCGACCCACATCAATTTCTACGCGATTGAAACCTTCGAGTGGCTAGCATTACAACAAGGCTGGCAGCTTGAAGTTATCGGCAGTGACGTGGTGTTTTTTCACGTGCCCGTATTACGTTAAGTGTTGCATGAGGGGGCATGACGTGTTGGATGAATAGTGGTCAACTCAATAAAGTCCTCGCCAGTCTCGCCCACATAAATCTGGGTTTGCGGCATCACCAGCTTAATCATGACCGGCAGGCGTTAATAAATAGATACAATTGACTTGTTAGCAAATGGCTAAAAAAGTTAACAAAAGGGTCATTACAGGGTAGTTTTGTTGCACTCATTGGTTTAAACATGGAATCAGCATTCCTCTGTACTCCCTTGAAACATTGCTTTCAAGGGGCCTTATGAGCGTTAACACCAGCGAAGCTGAATATAAGCCAAGTTGGCTGCAACTATTCAGCGGGTTTTACGTTGATGAAAGTGGCCTTAAACTTGGCGTATAAATCATGGCGCAAGTAGCGTTAACGGTATTAAGCGCGGCATAAAAAAACACAATGTAGATTAATTATTGGACAAGTGCTCAAAGGAGCGAGATATGATCCGCAAGATAATGGCGTTGTTGATGACGTTAGGCGTTCTAAGTGCGCCTTCGGTGTCAGCGACACAAGCTGAAGATATTAATAGTTTTACTTTAGATAATGGCATGAAAATTATGGTACTTGAGGATAGCTCTATCCCAAATGCCAACATGTACATTTTTTGGAAAGTCGGTTCGCGCAATGAAGTGCCTGGCATTACCGGTATTTCGCACTTTTTTGAACATATGATGTTTAATGGTTCTAAAAAGTTTGGTCCGAAAATGTTTGATCGCACCATGGAAGCCGCTGGTGGCGCTAATAATGCCTACACCACTGAAGACATGACAGTGTATACCAACTGGTTTCCTGCAAATGGCTTAGAAACTATTTTTGATTTAGAAGCGGACCGGATCGCCAATTTAGACATCAACCCTGAAATGGTTGAAAGTGAACGTGGCGTGGTGCAGTCAGAGCGGACTACCGGGCTTGAAAACTCTAACTGGCGCACTATTCAAGAAGCGCTTAAAAGTGTTGCCTTTGCAGCCCACCCATATAGTTGGTCTGTGATTGGTTATGAGTCCGATATTGCTGCTTGGACATTAGCAGACTTACAGCAATATCATAAAACTTACTATGCGCCTAACAATGCGCTAGTGGTGATTAGCGGTGATGTGAAGTTAGCCCAAGTAAAAGCACTGGCTAATCAGTATTTCGCGCCAATTCCAGCCCAAGCAGCGCCAAAAGCTGTGCGCACGGTTGAGCCGCCACAAAATGGTGAGCGCCGAGTATTTGTCAAAAAAGAGTCTGTGAGTACGCCAAACATTATGTTGGCTTACCATGTACCTGCCACTCGCCATGCTGATTATTACGCGCTTGATTTATTAGCGTCGATGTTAAGCGAAGGTAATAGCTCGCGTTTTTATCAGGCGTTGGTCGACAAGCAATTAGCGTTATCGGCCGACACCTACATGCCGATGTCGTTCGACCCGAATCTATTTTACATTTTGGGTGTGGCCAATGCTGGTGTGAGCGCTGAGACCTTAGAGCAAGCCTTAATTGAGCAAATTAATCTTATTGCCACCCAAGGTGTGACTCAGCAAGAGCTTGAAAAAGTAAAAAATATCAAACTAATGGATTTTTACCACGCTATGGAAACCATTAACGGTAAAGCCAATACATTAGGCACATACGAGCTGTATTTTGGCGACTATACCAAACTGTTTAACGCCCCAGAAGCGTATAACCAAGTCACCCCTGCTGATATTCAGCGTGTGGCGCAAACCTATCTAATTAAAGCGAATCGAACTGTCGGTGTGCTCGCTGCTACTGAGGAGTCAGACCAATGAAAACCGTTACTCACACACGCATTAAGCTATCGTTATCGGCTATCGCATTGGCTTGTAGCATAGGGATAAGTGGTTGTGCGACCACTCAGAAAACTACTGCCGATACCGCCAACCCTGTAACCGCTAGCTTTGTGCTGCCAAGCTACCAATCCGTCACGTTAGACAATGGCTTAAAGGTTAAGTTGATGGTGCAAAAAGAAGTGCCATTAGTGACCATTGATGCCGTGGTTAGAGTGGGCGCGGTCAATGATTTGACCTCTGGTATGGCTTACATCACCTCACAAAGTTTAATGTTAGGTGCCGCGGGTCAATCTAAGGCGGACATCGAGCAGCAATTAGACTTTATCGGTGCCAGCATTAATACCAGTGCCGATTTAGAAGGCAGTTATATTCGTGCCAATATGATGAACAAAGATGTGGATACTGTGCTCAATATTTTTAGCCATGTATTACGTCAACCTGACTTTGATGCCACTGAATTTGATAAGCTAAAACAGCGCGAAATCGTTGGCTTATCACAGCAAAAAGAAAGTCCGCGAGCCGTGATTGGACGCTACTTTAATCAGTTAGTCTTTGGTGAGCATCCTTATGCCAACCCAGTATCGGGTAATAGTGACACCATCGCGAGCCTGTCTATTGAGGAGCTACGCGCTTTTTATAAAGGTTATTATCAACCAAGCAATATGACCATTAACGTGGTGGGTGATTTTAATGTTGCCGATATGACCGCCAAGCTTAATAAGGCCTTTGGTGATTGGCAGGCAACCGAAACCGTGCTTCAGCCAGATTTAAGCCAAGCCTTACCGACGCTCACCAAGCCGCAGGTGTTGTTAGTCGACAAGCCTGATGCAATTGAAACCACCTTTTTAATTGGTGGCGTGGGAATTCGTTATAACAACCCAGATTATGTTGGTTTGACCGTCGTTAACACCATCTTAGGTGGTCGTTTTACCTCATGGTTAAATGATGAACTACGCGTCAATGCAGGCTTAACTTACGGTGCTCGTTCCGGGTTTAGCCCGTATGCGCAATCTGGATTATTCCAAATCAGTACGTTTACCAAGTCGTCGACGACTAAAGAAGCGATTGATTTAGCCTTAAAAACCTATGCTCGTTTGTGGGAAAAGGGCATTGACCAAGTGACGTTAGATTCTGCTAAAGCCTATGTCAAAGGCCAGTTTCCGCCTAAATATGAGACCAGTGGTCAATTAGCCGGTTTATTGTCTGACATGTATTTATATGGCTTTAATGATGATTTTATTAATCAATTTCAAGCTAAAGTCGATGGACTTACCCTAGCTGAAACCCAACGTTTGATTAAGCAATATTTCCCACAGCAAAATTTACAGTTTGTGTTGATTGGTAATGCAGAACAAATTGCTGATGTTGCGGCGCAATACGGTGAAGTCACTACAGTGGATATTACCGCCACCGGTTTTGGCCAGTAGGTATTTGTTGGTTAGTCATATCATGGCCCACTAAGGTGAGCCATTTTTTATGGTTAACCATCACCAAAGCGTGCTCATTGCCAGTGATATTATAGGGTATGTGGTATTGTAACGGCTTACCGGTGTTGGGCAGTAGATGTATCTAATCATAAAGGACATTTGAATGGTAAGAAGTTTGTTTACCCAAAAAGGTCGATCAATATTTCTGTTAATGGCAATGTTGTTACTGACACATTCAGCCTCAGCTTATGCAGATAAAGTGACATTGAATACGTTTTGTAGCCAATTAGCTGGCGAGTGGCAGGGCAGTGCTGCCAATCCTAATGTTTACCCCAAGAAGGTCACTACCTCGGTGATGTGCTCTGCAGATAGGCGCAATTTGTTCATCAGTGTTAGCCGGGGCAGTCGTTTTACAAACAGTGAAACCTGGTGGTTTAGGCAACAAAACGATCATATTTTATTGGTGTATGCCAATGGTGTTACCGATGACGTGTCGCAGGAGTTAACGCTTTATGAGCAAGCTGGCCGTTACTCATTTTTAGGCAAAGGTGAAATAAATCAACGTCCAGCATTAGTGCAGTTGCAGTTTGATCCCATTATTGACGATACCGATACCGATACCGATACCGATACCGATACTAGTGCCGATCAGGCAATACTAGGATGGCAGTGGCAGCAAAGCGCTCATTATTTGGATGACGACAGTGAGCAGTATCAGGTCGTCAGAGCCATTAGCCTGCTTAAACTGTCAGCAGAGGAGACTCAGCTGACTGAATAGCGTGAACGTTTCACCAATGCGGTTTAGCGGTAAAACAGGTAAGCGGCAAACAATGCCCAACTCAAGAGTAATAAGCCCATTAACGACCACGTTAGCGAATTGAATCGACTCTGGGACACAATATAAGGCATATCGGGCTCATCATTGGTGGGCGTGGTACTTTTGGTTTTTTGTTGCTGTTTACGTGCTTTGTCACGATCACGGGCTTTGACTTTATGTTGCTTTTTAAATTCAGTAATCCCTTTCTCAATGCCTGCGGCAATCAGCTTAGTTTGTTCTTTCGTTTGTGCGGGTCTTTGGGTTGCTTTGGCAATGGCCAAAGCATCGTGTTGGGTTTCGGGTGACTGGGTTTTTTTCATTACTCTGCGCCTGCAAAACCGAGTTGACGCCATGCTTCATAACTAATAATGGCGACTGAGTTTGATAAATTTATACTACGGCTATTGGCTGTCATTGGAATACGTAACCGCTGCGCAAGTGGCGTCGCATCAATAATATCCATCGGCAGTCCACGAGTTTCTGGGCCAAATAACAACACATCATTCTCTTGAAAAGCAATTTGAGTATGGGGACGGCTGCCTTTAGTGGTGCAGGCGATAATACGTTTTCCTGCCATGGCCTCTAAAAAAGCGGCATAATTTTTATGGCGAGTCACACTGGTTAGGTCGGAATAATCGAGTCCAGCGCGACGTAGTTTCTTTTCTTCGAGATCAAAACCTAACGGCTCAATCAAATGTAACTGTGAGCCATTATTGGCACATAGACGGATGATATTTCCAGTATTTGGGGCGATTTCGGGTTCATAAAGGGCAATCTGAAACATAGCAACCTTACGGTACGAAGTATAAAAAGAATGACAAATTATACATTAAGCAGGGTTTGACTGCGAGACGTTATCAAAACTGACTCGGTTACTGTGATGAGCATGCGTTAGCGTGCTGATATGACTTTTAGCAGGTATCTTTTTTGGGGTAAATATGACTCTAGCCTTGGTAAACGGTGGATTGAATTTGTCACGATACAATGGATGATATTGCTAAAAGTCGATGGCAGAGTATT
The DNA here is from genome assembly GCF_040310145.1 of Shewanella sp. S1-49-MNA-CIBAN-0167. NCBI lineage: Bacteria > Pseudomonadati > Pseudomonadota > Gammaproteobacteria > Alteromonadales > Shewanellaceae > Shewanella > Shewanella sp. S1-49-MNA-CIBAN-0167. The sequence continues at coordinate 157,374 of NZ_JBEOPO010000001.1, forward strand.
GCAGCAAGGCGATTTAATCTATTGGCGGCATAAGCACTGACGATACCGGTACTAGGGGTCACTGTACCGAGGATAATATATATTGCTGTCTTTCATACACTATGGTTCATACGATGGTTAATCGTGTGACGATATTAATCATAGTTGTTCATCAGTAAGCCGCTCCTAATCCCAAGCCGAAGTTTATTATCCCGAGGTGAGGTCACCGATTAATGTTTACATTAAATGGGTAAGTCGATGGTGACGATTAGCCCATGTGATGGTTGATTTTTGGCAACTATGCGTCCTTTATGGGCCTCAACTGCCGCTTGAGTAATGGCTAATCCTAATCCCCATCCACCAGATACGCGATCACGTGCGCTATCAGGTCGATAAAATGGCGCAAATATCGCTTCGAGCTCTTCTTCTGCAAGGCCGGGACCGTCATCGCTGACCACAATACGAACTTGGTTTTTTGTTTGCTGACTTTCAATATAAATATGTTGATCAGCGTAACGAATGGCATTACGCAGCAGGTTCTCAATGGCGCGGGATAAGGTTCTAGGCAAATGATTAAAGCGGATAGACTCGTCGATATCTATATGTAATTGTTTACCTTGCTGTTCGGCTTCAAATTCGGCGTCATCGAGCACTTGGCTTAAGGTTTCTGTGAGTTCAGCTGTCAGGCGTTTTTCGCTAACATTTAAGGTAACTCTAGATAAGGTTAATAGCTCGCCAATTAAGGCATCTTGTTGTTGAGCTTCATATTCTATTCGATCCAGTTCGGTGCTGTGCTGACCTTTTTTACGAGCAAGTGCCAATGATAGTTGCAGCCGCGTCAGTGGCGTTCGCAGTTCATGGGAAATATCGCCCATTAATCTTTGTTGGTTATTCACCATGGCTTCAATGGCGTCGGCCATACCGTTAAAAGCGATTGCCAATTGGCCCATTTCATCACGCCGATTAGCGGTAGCCGCATCAACTCGGCTAGACAAGTCGCCTCTGGCGAGGGCATTGGCACTGTGCTTGAGCGAACGCAATGGTTTACCTAAATACCATGCCAGCAAACCGCATAATAGGCCCGATAATAAAATGGCTAGGCCTGCCGTGAGTAATTTATTGTCAGCAAAAAAGAAAAACCACGGCCGAGGATGGTTATCGGGTAAACGGCCAAATAATTGATAGGGTTTGCTGTTGACCTCAAAAGAATAGGGGCCAAAAATGAGCTCGTCTCTAAATTGGTGGCTTATCGGCTGATCTGCCTCTTCTGCCATCAGTTGAAAGCGTCTAAATCCACGCGAGACGTGTTTACTGTTTAACACTTGGCCTTCACCATCGGTTAAATATAAACGCAAAGGGCCGCCATTATGCTTACGGTCACCGCCACCGTCTTTATTGCGGTTATGGCGCAGACGTTGTAGGTTTTTGCCTTCGAGTAATTGAGGTTGCTCTTGTATCCGCTCGGCGACGTTTTCCAGCATCCGCTCAAGGCTAGGCGGCAAAGGTGAGCGGTCATGATTTTGCTGCAATAATGGCAATAATGACACCAGAGCAATAATCAACGAACTGCATAGCCAAAAGCCCAGCAATAATTTAAAAAACAGTCGGTTAAATGGATTGTTTTTCAGCATTATGGTATCCAAATATAGCCTTTACCGCGCAGGGTTTTGACCCGTGGACGGCCGTCTTGGCGCTCTGGTAGTTTTTTGCGTAAGTTAGACAAATGCATATCTAAACTACGATCAAATGGCATCAGTTTTTTGCCTAATACGTTTTCACTTAATGACTCTTTGGTGACCAGTTCGCCTGATTTTTCGAGTAAATTAAACAACAGTAAAAACTCGGTGCCCGTCAGGATAATCAGTTGTTCGTTGCAATAGGTTTCTTGGCGGGAAGGGTCGAGGCGTAAATCACCAAACTGCATCATTTCATTGGCTTGGTTATCTTGTTGAGTGGTTTGTGCTCGACGTAAGATGGCCCGAATTCGAGCCACTAATTCGCGGTCATTAAACGGTTTTGGCAAGTAGTCATCGGCACCGATTTCTAGACCGACTACCCGATCAATTTCTTCGCCGCGGGCGGTTAGCATCAACACAGGGGTTTGCTTGCGTTGCCTTAAGGCGCGCAATACTTCAAAGCCATTGAGCTTAGGTAACATGACATCAAGGAGGATTAAATCGAAGTCCTGCTGTTGCGCCATCAATAACCCTTGCTCACCATCATAAGCTTGGGTTAAGGCAAATCCTTCCAATTCAAGTAATTGGCTGAGTAGATCGGATAAACCAATATCATCGTCGATAAGTAAAATGCGATTCATAACTGTCCTCTGGCACAAAGAAAATCTGCATGCTAACGCTAACATACAGATTTTTCGATCAATTAAGGTTATCGCATGCCAATATTAAATCATATCAACATTGCACAGTTTTACATTTACCCTGCTTTATTTTGCACTACGTAGCGTTTAATTCTGGCAATGATAAAGGTGAGTACAATCGATCCAAGGATCAGGCCTACCGAAAAGACTGCATTTTGCAGTGAGTTAGGATTAAAGACTAACATGCTGCCTAACCCTAACATCATAATACCTGACATCAGTTTAAGTACTTCGCCTTCTTTTTCGGTCAGTTTGCGTTTACCTAACGTCATTGAGAACACAATCACAATTACGGCAAGTGGGATAACATAAACCACATTATAAGCAATGAGGTATAAGTAACGTTGCATGGTATCGAGATCTGATAATGACAACACCGAGGTGTAAATCATCGGGAAGCCTGCGGTGCACAGTAGTTCATAGGTATTGGCTAGAATAGCCAGAATGGTTGAGCCTAAAATCATGGTGGGTAATGAACTGGCTTTAGATAATTTACCCATACGTTTTATCAGTGAACCACGATTTTCGACTGACATTGAAAGGCTAACGTCGCCGCGGCCATAGAAGTAATCTTTTATATTCACTATCGCTGCGATCAAGGCCAATACCCCTGCACAAGTGATAATGATGCCGCCATCACCGCCGCCGAGTAGTTGGAATAAATTTAACCAAGCACTCATAAATATAAAATAGATAAAGCCTGAGAAAAATACAAAAATACCGCCCACTAATAGCATACGTCTGCGGCTGCCGGCGTTAACCATAATGCTCAGTAAAAACAGTAATACGAAAAAGGCGCAGGGATTAAATGCGTCGACACCCGCTAATACTATGGTCAGTACTGGCAATGACATTTGTTCAGGATGCACTGCACCAATTAGTGGAATGTTGACAGGCTGAACCGATGGTACTGGCGTAATGTCACTGGCTTGGTCAAATGACATGCCACAAGAACCTTCGGCTTGAGGATCATCACTGTTGTCACCACAGGTTTCAAATAATGGCGTATTTTCAACTGGAGTCGCACCTAGAAAATCATCGAGCTTATCGCCAATATCAGCTTTACCACCATGACGTTGGTAGCAGTTGACTAAACGCTCTAGGATGTAACGCCCTGTGACATCATGGTTGTTATAGCCGACTACGGCCTCGCCACAAATGGCAAAGTAGGGTACCGATTTAGGTTCAATACCAGTCTGTTGGCCCATTTGCATGAGTTTATCGACATTACCGGGTTCGCTAATGGCGTAGTCGTGTAATTCAATCCAGTCAAAACGTTCGCCTAGGGCGTCAATAAAAGGGTGCGCTTCTCGACAGTGCGGGCAGGTTTTTGACCAAAAAAAGTGCAGCTTTACCGACACTTGTTGATCATGTTGGCTAACCCACAGAGGGTCGTCTGCGTTATGCATTTGAGTCGTGGTTGCTGCGGTATCTGCAGCGTCAACCGAGTTGGAAGCACTGGCACTCGGTGCCAGTAAGAAGACACTAAAAAGTAAAAGTAATGGGCCAATCAATCTGTTCATAAATAATCTCGTTAATATCGTTAATATCGCAAATATCGCTAATAATATGATTTTATGCCCTTAAATGATCGCTGTAAGTGCTAAGTCAAAATAACGTTAACTGGCTCGCATTACGGTGATATTAATATGCAAATATGCCAGCTGGATCATGAAATCGGCTGTTTAAAGTGTTAAGGGAAATATTCTTTACACAATTTTACCCAAGCATAACCCTCATTGACATTGCATTCGGTAAACTGAGTATCAAATCTGCTAAGGCAGAAAATAAATCCCATTCATACCGAGGAACTTAACAATGAAAACATCATCAATCATCAAAACGAGTTTAGTTGCCTTAGTGGCAAGTTCGGCTTTATTAGCTGGCCAGTTATATGCGGCAGACACGACTACCGATACAGAAGTAAAGACAGCGTCTATGTATCAAAAGGGTGATATGCATCATGGTCGTAAAGGGGGTATGCATAAAATGATGCATATGCTTGATTTGACTGCCGCTCAGAAAACGGATGTCAAAGCGATTATGCAAAAGTATAAAGCTAACCGCCCTGAGCGCCCAACTAAAGAGCAGCGCGCTGAGCACCGTACAGAAATGTTAGCGTTAATCACTACCGCTGGTTTTGACGAAGCAAAAGCAACTGAAATGGCTGAAATGCAGCAACAAAAGCATTTACAAAAGATGCTGACGCATTTGAAAATGCAAAACGAAATCTATCAATTATTAACGCCTGAACAGCAACAAACGTTTCAAGATCAATTTAACCTAGGTAAAGGCCACAAACCTCGCCGTTAATGGTTAATTGATACAATATCAGGTTAAACTGATAAAAGCCGTTACCTTTAGGTAATGGCTTTTTTTCATTCATGCAAGTTTGCTAATGGTCACACTTTGCATAAGACCAGCAGTTACTTTAGTAAACTTTATCCTAATTAAGCAATGAACTTGCTATAGTAAGCGCAGTTAAATCATCCGTAAAAAGAGCCGATAATTCCTTTATGAGTACCTCTTCTGAATATGACTTTTGGGTCAAATTAGCCAGCCGCGCGTCAGTGGCAACTGCGCTGTGCCTTATTGTCATTAAGTTAATCGCTTGGCTGCACTCGGGATCGGCCAGTATGTTAGGGTCATTAACGGATTCATTTGCTGATGCACTCGCTTCGATTGTTAATTTTATTGCTATTCGTTACGCCATTGTTCCCGCGGACAAAGACCATCGTTATGGCCATGGTAAAGCAGAGCCGTTAGCGTCATTAGCCCAGGCCGCCTTTATTTTGGGGTCGGCGTCATTGTTATTATTGTATGGCGGTGAAAAGTTAATTAACCCGGTTCCGGTCACCAATGCAGTGAGTGGGATTGTGGTGTCTATCATTGCGATTGTGCTGACATTTGCCTTAGTGTTGCTGCAACGACACGCTCTGGTGAAAACCAATAGTTCATTGGTTGAAGCCGATTCATTACATTATAAATCTGATTTGCTACTCAATGCTGCCGTGTTATTAGCGCTAGTATTGGCACAATATGGCTGGTGGTGGGCTGATGGTCTGTTTGCCGTATTCATAGCATTATTTATTGGCAATCAAGCGCTTGGTTTAGGTTATCGTTCAATTCAAAGCTTACTGGATCGTGAGTTAGACAACGACACTCGCGACAAGATTAAAGCGTTAGCCAAGCAAGATCCTCGCGTTCAAGGCGTTCATGATTTGCGCACACGTCAAGCGGGTAAAACCACGTTTATTCAATTGCACATGGAATTAGCCGGTGACTTGTCCTTGCATGACGCTCATGAAATAGCAGATAAAGCGGGGTTGATGATTAAAGAGGCGTTTGATGATGCTGAGGTGATTATTCACCAAGATCCGGTATAAGTTGACGAGTTCTGTCAACATTACCCGGTTGCATTAGGTTTATCTACTTAACCTCGACTCTGGTTAAAAGATGGCGGAAGTAGAGTAACGCCCAATACTTCACCTATTTCATAACCGCTTATTCTCCCGAGCTGAGTGTTATGGGTAATCAGGTAAGCTTATGCAAACACTAGCTGGTGAGTGATTTGTGATCGGGCTTGCTCTAGGGCTGTGTCTGCACGCAAAATAAGAGTGTCGATAGTGTCGTTAGCTTGCCAGTTTGATAACCCAACAGAGGCACTAAAACGAATATGCTTATCCGTAGCGGGTTCGATTAGGGCTGCATTATTGATACTATGACGAATACTCTCGGCAATTTTTAGTGCCATTTTTTTGCTGTCAGCTTGGATGATGGCAAGAAACTCATCACCACACCAGTGGGCTAATAAATCGGTATCAGCCAGCTTGCTTTGGCAATGTTGAGCAAAATGAATTAATGCTTTATCACCGATATCATGACCAAATAAATGATTAATTTGCTTTAAGTCATCTAGGCCCATTAATACACAATAAAGGTGTTCATGTACAAGGGTGCTATCGGTCATTAATTGTTGACTAAAATGTATTAGCCCTCGTCGATTAAGGGTATTAGTCAGGTAATCAGTATAGGTTTGTTTATCAAGTTTCTCTGTTAATAAATAAGACTCAGTGACATCTATCATGGTCACTTGAATCGCTGACTGCCCCTGCCAACTGATAACACTTTCCAGTAATTTTACCCACATTAAACGGCCGCTTAAATGTAAACATTTGATTTCAAAAGAGTGAGATTTTATTTTGCTCGCTAATAACACAGCGTTCGCGTCTACCCATTGCTCTTGATAGGCAGGTTCAATCACATCTAAAATTGAGGGTAGTGACATAATCGTTTGAGTATTAGGGTAACCGAATAGCTGTGCCAACGTTTGATTGCAATGCAGTGGGCTAAAGTTACGATGCACCAACACCCCTTGAATAGAGCCATTAACTAATTGTTGATAGCGATGTTCACTCTGTACTAATGCATGTTTAAGCGTGGTGGATTCGGTTAAATCAACAATCGTGACTTGCAGTGCAGGGCGCCCTTGCCATTCGACAATATGTTCAATCGTTAATACGTTGATTAGCATGCCTAAACGGTTACGATTAATGTAATTGCGTACCTGCGGCTTTTCGATACCGCTCATTAATGCGTAGTAAGTGTGTGCAGCGACGTCCTGCATTTCAGGATCGATTAACTCTAAAATACTCTTCAGCGCTAAAATATCTTGAGCTGTATTATAACCGAATATTTTTGCATAATTATCATCAGCATAGAGTGGTATAAAATCTTGATGAATAACTACACCAGAATGAGCATCAAAATCCACAATCTGTCCTTATTTGAATGTTATATTTTAAGGTAACATTTTTAGTGGATAAATATTCTAATCCTCTTGGTTATTTGCATGATTATGTGATGAATAAACGCGATAAACTATACTATTGGAGATAATGTTCACTTGTTAGTCCATTGACAGTTCTTTCAATTTACGGGTTAGGGTATTACGCCCCCAACCTAGACGCTTAGCGGCTTCTTGTTTATGGCCTTGGGTATGTCTTAGGGCTGTTTCAAGTAAAATACGTTCAAATTCAGGTTGAACTTCAGTTAATAAATCACTTTCACCAGCAGCAAGCTTTTCATCAATCCAATCGGTTAATGCGGTCTGCCAATCCGTTGCCCCAGCCGATTTTTGTTGAGCACTGATCGGATCTTTAAGTAATTCAGGAGGCAAATCTTGCGGTAAGATTTCTTGTCCAGAGGCCATTACGGTCAGCCAACGGCAAGTGTTTTCCAGTTGGCGAACATTGCCTGGCCACGGTAAATTGGCCAGTTTTACCGCGGTTTCTTTGGTGAGTATTTTTGGCTCAACGCCAATCTCTTTCGCCGCGGTGTTTAAAAAGTGATTGGCGAGTTGGGCAATGTCTTCACGGCGTTGCGATAACGGCGGTAAGTGCACTCTGATCACATTGAGGCGATGAAACAAATCTTCGCGGAAGGTGCCTTTTTGCACCAGCACCTCAAGATTTTGGTGGGTTGCAGCAATAATTCGCACATCGACTTGCACGGCTTGATGACCACCGACACGATAGAATTGCCCATCGGCAAGCACGCGCAATAATCGGGTTTGTACATCGATTGGCATGTCACCAATTTCATCTAAAAATAGGGTGCCACCATTAGCTTGTTCAAAACGACCTTGGCGCACATTAGCGGCACCGGTGAACGCACCTTTTTCATGGCCAAAGAGTTCTGATTCAATCAAATCTTTTGGGATAGCGGCCATATTTAACGCGATAAACGGTTTTTCTTTACGAGGACTGTGTTTATGCAATGCCCCTGCAACTAACTCTTTACCCGTGCCTGATTGGCCATTAATCAGCACACTAATCGATGAACGTGATAACCGACCTATTGCACGAAATACTTCCTGCATGGAGGGGGCTTCACCAATAATTTCAGGGGTTTTTATCGTTGTATCAATAACGGGTTGTGGCGTTTGTTCGGTTGCATGAGTCAGTGCACGCTCAACTAAATTAATCGCTTCATCAATATCAAATGGTTTGGGCAAATATTCAAATGCCCCCGCTTGATACGCACTCACTGCACTGTCTAAGTCTGAGTGGGCGGTCATGATGATCACCGGGATATGCGGGTAATGCAGTTGTAAGCGATCAAGCAAGGTTAAACCGTCAGTACCCGGCATACGGATGTCTGACACAATAACTTGAGGTTGTGATGCTTCTAAAGCTTGCCATAATGATTCTGCAGCAGCAAAACTGGCCGTTGATAGCGATGCGCCTTTAAGGGCTTTTTCGAGTACCCAACGGATCGAACTATCATCATCGAGGATCCAAACTTGTTCACTAATGTTCATGTTACTACCTCATTCTGCCTACAAAGGGCATGCTAGTTATTGTAATGGCAGGTTAATAATAAATTCGGTATGGCCTGGTGCCGAAACACAATCAATGCGACCGCCGTGTAATCGGGCAATGTTATGTGCAATGGATAATCCTAACCCTGAACCCTCGTCACGACCGGTGACCATAGGGTAGAAAAGGGTATCGATTAACTCGCAAGGAATACCGGGGCCGTTATCAATAATGGATAAGGCAAGTACTACTTTATAACGCTGTGTCCCAATGGTGACCTGATGTTGGGTGCGAGTCCGAATGACAATATCACCGCCACAGTGTTCTAACGCTTGTATCGCATTTTGGACAATATTCAATACTGCTTGCTGCATTTGATCTGGGTCCATCTGAATATCTGGAATCGATGGATCATAATCTCGTTTTAAGCAGATATTGTCTGGCAGTGCCATTTCGACTAACTTAAGCACTTTTTGAATCACTTGATGGATATTGTGTTCAGCATGTTGCGTTGGTCGTTGTGGGCCAAGTAAACGGTCGACTAAATTACGCAATCTATCTGCTTGTTCGATAATCAGACTGGTAAATTCTTTTAATTCGGGCGAGTCGAGCTCTCGCGATAACAACTGCGCAGCGCCTCTAAGGCCGCCCAGTGGGTTTTTAATTTCATGGGCTAAGTTACGTACCAAAAACTGTGCAGCTTGCTGTTGGGCGTCCATATTAAGCTGCTGATGAATGCGCCGTTGTTGGTCGACTTGACGTAGTTCTAAGATGCTGAGGTTATTGTCATTTTCAGTTGGTATCAAGGTGATATCAATGGTGTGATGCTGACCATCCAAGGTAATTAATGCGGCGGTATTGACCGTGAGTCCTTGGCTAGCATTAATAGCATCGCGTAGTAGTTGTGGCTCAACCCCCATTAGTTGATAAAGCTCGGGAAGCGTCTGTTCGAGTAGCTTATGGTTACCGACTCCCAATAATTGTGCGGCTGCGGCATTGGCATAGCACGGCTTGAGCTGGTTATTAATAACCAGCACTGCGGTAACTAAATGATTGAGAAGGTTATTGGTATCCATTAGCCGTCCTAGTATAGGGTTGCACCATCATGGTGCACCAAATTGGTGCGATCTGCAACCTGGCACACTCAAGCACTCACAAAGATAGATAGCCAAACATAAAAGTATAAGGTAATGAATTAAGTGGTTTTTATCTTAATTATTTAGACTTATTTGCGGGCCCAAATACTGATGCTTGGTGAAGGAATATCTTTCTAGGAGAGCTTGATGCAAGGACTTTGCCGCTTTGCGTTACAGCATTAACAACAAGGGAATGTTCACCTCGATTAATGCCTGTTAATTGGAATACATTCGATGCTTGAGGTGGAACAGTGACAACCCCATCGATTAATAATGTCAGCAACACTCCACGTGGTAACTTGGGCGCAACGCTAGCAGACACGGTAAAATTACCGTTATTATCACGGACAGTGGCTTCTTGTTGAGGGGAGGTAATCGAGATAGTGTAGTTAATTTGAGTTTCTGTTGTAGGCGTTACATTGAGTTTTTTAGGTATATTAATCGTTATATTATTTTGCGTGTTTTCATTTAGATCAATAGCTTCAGCATTATTTTTGGGTTCATCTGAGTAATGCACTTTGCCATTTTCATCTACCCAACGGTATACCGTCGCAAGGCTTTGGGCACTCAATAATAGTAAACCAATAAGTATGATAAGGCGCATGATGCACTCCATAAAACGATAGTTTCAATAGAGTAGACGTTTTTAAAGAAAAAATCAGCTTAAACTGTTTTGATTAAGCTGAATATAAGCGGGCAATATTAAGCCGCTATTGTTTATTTAGGTGCAACAACACTAGATGTATTGGCAGCAGTATTCTGAAATTTGTGCCGTACGGAGACTGAAGCTCACGTTTGGTGCAAGTTCAAACTGGCTGCCTGTAGCGTAAGTGGCCCACTCAGTTTGACCCGGTAATAACACGTCAAACTCGCCAGAAATGACCTGCATTATTTCGCCTTGAGCAGTGGAGAACTCATATTCACCAGGCAATACAACACCCAGAGTTTGTTTACTTCCATCTGCTAACACTACGCTTCTACTGATCACTTTACCGTTAAAATGTACATTGGCTTTTTTAGCGACGCTTACCTGTTGCAACATACTCATATGTTCTCCCTAAAAATGATATTGATTTCAATCTATCTGCGTTTACGTAAAATATCTAGTTAAATATTTTCATCTTGTATCGCTAGAGTCGCTTCGCTGCTAGGGCGGACTGCGTCCTGCTAGAGTCGCTTCGCTGCTAGGGCGTGACTTCGTCACTGCTAGTGTCGCTTCGCGGTTAGGGCGTGACTTCGTCACTGCTAGTGTCGCTTCGCGGTTAGGGCGTGACTTCGTCACTGTTAGTGTTGTCGCTTCGCTGTTAGGGCGTGACTTTGTCACTGCTAGAGTTGCTTAGCTGCTAGGCTGTTGACTTTATAGCCTCTAGCCGCGAAGCGTACTAGCAGCGCAGCGTTCTAGGCTCTTTCGCTTTTAGCCTGTATATACTAGGCAACAAAAAGCCCAGATGCAGGCATCTGGGCTTTTTAGGTATCAAGAGTAGCAAATGTAATCTGCTACAGTTTAATACTGATTAACTGCGGTTATGACGCTTACGTTCGTTTTCAGTTAAGTATCTCTTACGAACACGAATATTCTTAGGAGTCACTTCAACTAATTCATCATCATCGATGAACTCAAGAGCCTGCTCAAGAGTCAGTGTAATCGGAGTCGTCAATACTTGCGCTTCATCAGTACCTGATGCGCGCATGTTAGTTAGCTGCTTACCTTTGAGACAGTTTATTGTCAAATCGTTAGAGCGAGCATGGATACCAACTACTTGACCTTCATACACTTCAGCCGCGTGGCCAATAAACAAACGACCACGGTCTTGTAAAGTAAAGAGTGCGAACGTTAGTGACTTACCTGTTCCGTTTGAAATCATTACGCCGTTAGCACGTTGACCAATATCGCCACCTTTGTGTGGACCGTAGTGATCAAATGAATGATAAATTAGACCAGTACCCGATGTTGAGGTTAAGAACTCAGTTTGGAAACCAATCAAACCACGGCTTGGGATAATAAAGTCAATACGAACACGACCTTTACCATCAAGCTGCATATCTTTCATTTCAGCTTTACGAATACCTAATTTTTCAATTACGGTACCTTGATGACCTTCTTCAACGTCAACCGTTACTGTTTCGTAGGGTTCATGTAGCTCACCATCGACGGTTTTCAGAATAACTTCTGGACGCGATACAGCTAATTCGTAGCCTTCACGACGCATGTTTTCAATTAAAATCGATAAGTGTAATTCACCACGACCTGATACACGGAAACGATCTGGACTGTCAGTTTCTTCAACACGAAGTGCGACGTTGTGAACTAATTCAGTCTGTAAACGCTCAAGAATGTTACGTGAAGTCACATACTTACCTTCTTTACCCGCGAACGGAGAAGTGTTTACTTGGAACGTCATTGTTAGTGTAGGTTCATCAACAGTTAACGGCGGCATTGCCTCTACGGCACCCACTGCACAGATAGTGTCAGAGATCTTAAGCTCGCCTAAACCGGTAATCGCAACGATGTCACCCGCATTGGCAATGGCAACTTCATTACGTTCTAGACCCATATAACCTAATACTTGGCCCATTTTACCGTTACGAGTCTTACCGTCAGCGCCAATAATAGTCACTTGTTGGTTAGTCTTAACGTTACCACGGGTAATACGGCCAATACCGATAACACCCACGTATGAGTTATAATCGATTTGAGAAATTTGCATTTGGAACGGCGCTTCCGCATCCGCGTCAGGGAAAGCTACTTTCTCAACGATAGTTTGAAACAGCGGCGTCATATCATCGCTAGCTACATCTGGATCTAACGTTGCAAAACCATTTAATGCAGAAGCATAAACGATTGGGAAATCTAATTGTTCGTCAGTGGCACCTAAGTTAACGAATAAATCGAATACTTGGTCAATAACCCAATCTGGACGAGCACTTGGACGGTCAATTTTGTTGATAACAACAATTGGCTTAAGGCCTTGAGCGAAGGCTTTCTTGGTTACAAAGCGAGTTTGTGGCATTGGACCATCAACTGCGTCAACCAACAATAATACTGAATCGACCATAGATAGAACACGTTCTACTTCGCCACCGAAATCGGCGTGGCCAGGAGTATCTACGATGTTAATACGGTAGTCGTTCCACTGGATGGCAGTATTCTTTGCCAGAATGGTGATCCCACGTTCTTTTTCAAGATCGTTAGAATCCATAACCCGCTCAGTAGCTTCTCCACGAGATGCAAGGGTTCCTGACTGCGCCAACATTTTGTCTACCAGGGTTGTTTTGCCATGGTCAACGTGGGCAATAATGGCGATGTTACGTAAATTCTCTAGCACGGATAAACCTCTAAACCATCAAAAAAAAAAGGGAGCTAACAGAAGCTATTTATTATTACAGCTACTGTAAAAAAGCGTGCCATTCTACTTCACAGCAGCTTTTGTAGATAGGATTATTTTTGAACACATGTAAATCTTTCGTTTACTAAGCCTCAAAAAACAGTATAAAACGTTTATATATTAAACATAATCGAGGTGTGATGCAAAATGTGGCATGATTAAAACACCAGCATTAACATGACGCACTATTATGGACTTTTGCACTATGATGAAACATAGTAATGCACGTCATTGGTGCAAAATCATAATTTAGAAGATGAGGGAACGTTCTCATCTTCATAAAATCAACTAGTTAACGAACTGGCATGAATATCGCTTCACTGCTGTTATTATGTAAATATTCGTTTTGCAGATGCATCATCTGGCGAATACCAAGATTATATTAAGGGACAACCCTTTACCCTACCGGAGGCTTGAGAATGTCAGTTGAATCAGTTTTAAAACAACTAGAAGAGTTAGAAGTTAAGTTTGTAGACTTACGCTTTACCGACACTAAAGGTAAAGAGCAGCACGTTTCTATCCCATCTCACCAAGTAAATGAAGATTTCTTTGAAGACGGCAAAATGTTTGACGGTTCTTCAATTGTAGGTTGGAAAGGCATTAATGAATCTGACATGGTGTTAATGCCAGATCCAACGACTTTTGTGTTAGACCCTTTCACGGAAGAAACGACCGCACTTATTCGTTGTGATATTTTAGAACCGGGTACCATGACAGGTTATGATCGCGATCCTCGTTCTATTGCCAAAAAAGCCGAACAGTATCTTATTTCTACTGGCATTGCTGATACCGTATTGATTGGTCCAGAGCCTGAATTCTTCATATTTGACGATGTCCGTTTTGGTACTGATATGTCAGGTTGTTTCGTGAAGATTGACGCTAAAGAAGCTTCATGGAACTCAGCTAAAAGCTATGAAGAAGGCAACACCGGTCATCGTCCAATGGTGAAGGGGGGTTACTTCCCAGTTGCGCCAGTTGATTCGTCACAAGACTTACGCTCTGCAATGTGTTTAGTACTTGAAGAAATGGGTCAAGTGGTTGAAGCGCATCACCACGAAGTGGCCACAGCTGGTCAAAATGAAATCGCAACACGATTCAATACATTGACTAAGAAAGCTGACGAAATTCAAATCCTTAAGTATGTTGTTCATAACATGGCTCATGCTTATGGCAAGACAGCGACATTTATGCCAAAACCAATCGTGGGTGACAACGGCAGTGGCATGCACGTGCATCAGTCTTTAGCTAAAGACGGGGTAAACTTATTCGCTGGTGATAAGTATGCTGGTTTGAGTGACCTTGCGCTTTACTACATTGGCGGCATCATTAAGCATGCTCGTGCATTGAATGCATTCACTAACCCAAGCACAAACTCTTACAAGCGTTTGGTACCGCATTTTGAAGCGCCTGTGATGCTTGCATATTCTGCACGTAACCGCAGCGCGTCAATTCGTATTCCAGTGGTACCAAGCCCTAAAGGTCGTCGTATCGAAGCGCGTTTCCCTGATCCACATGCCAACCCATACTTAGCGTTTTCGGCATTGCTAATGGCCGGTCTTGACGGTATTCAAAACAAGATCCACCCAGGTGAAGCAATGGACAAAGATCTGTATGACTTGCCTGCTGAAGAAGCGGCTGAGATCCCACAGGTTGCGACTTCATTAGAAAACGCACTTGAAAATTTACAAGCGGACCATGAGTTCTTGACTAAAGGTGGCGTGTTCAGCGAAGACTTTATCCAGTCTTATATTCAGCTTAAAACAGCAGAATCTGAACGTGTAGCGCGTACGACTCATCCGCTTGAGTTTGAAATGTACTACAGCTTGTAATTCTTGAATCGAATTGCATAGGCAAGCAAGTAATAGAAAAACCCGGTAATTGATTATCGGGTTTTTTTGTTTCTGAGCTAAAAAAGATAACAAGTTTATTAAGTTGTTGTGGCGGCGGTTGCATTTATAGACAGATGTGCATAATGTATTGCCGATAGAAAATAAGCTCCTTTTATTCACCTAATTAATCGACTTAGCTCGCCTACTAATCCGAGTTGAGGTTAACTAACGTTATAAAAGGGATATAGAGACAGTATCCTATTTGGCTTAAGGAAATTTGGGTTGAGGGTGACAAGCGTAGTAAACCATGGGCATTTTTCGTGGCGTAAACAGCAAGGTTTTACCTTAATAGAACTTGTTGTGGTAATTATTATTTTAGGCATTCTTGCTGTTATGGTCGCGCCCCAATTTATAGGGTTAAAAAGCAATGCTTATGCGAGCACGATGCAAGGCGTAGCTGGTGCAATTAACAGCAGTAAAACATTGGTTTATTCAGCTTGCACAATCAGTACTGATTGTGATGAAACGGCGGCAGCAGGTACGGGTAATGGCCTTGGTAACAGTCTGATTGTACTGGGCCAATCAATCACCTTAGCTTATGGATATCCGCGCCATACTGGTGCTGGAATAGCTCGAATGACCAATATTGCCGACATCAGTGATGGTGGTGAGTTTATTTTAACAACCTATACCGATTCTGGACGTTCAGGTCTTCGTATTCGGCCTAACGCAGAATATGCCGCCAATAAATGTGAAATTCGTTATTCCCAGCCTCAGGCCGTGGGTCAAACTCCGCTAGTTGAAGTGTATATTGATCAGTGTTAGCGCCTGCTAAACTCAGACATATAGTTACTTTTATCTCTATTATTGTGACGCTATCAATGTGATTGTGGTTGATGTTGTGCAGTTTCTAGACTCTATAGAGCAAAAGTGTGACAGACCATCTCATTGAATAAATTGATAGTGTGGTAAATTTGTAGAGGATTTCACTCATAAATATGATATTTATAACACTAATCACTCACTAAAAAGCGACTTGTTCAATGGATAAGAAAGACCTCAAGCTATTAGAAATCTTACAACGTCAGGGCCGAATGGCTATTTCTGAATTAGCCGATAAGGTTAATATGTCAGATACTCCTTGTTTACGACGAGTAAAAAAGCTTGAACAAGATAAAGTGATTTTGGGTTATGGTGCGCAGGTTGATCCTCTTAAAGTGGGGTTGAATATTGTGGTTTATACCTCGGTACGCTTAACAGAACATACTGATCAGTCGACAGCATTATTTGAATCAACCATGGCACCACTACCTCAAGTGATGGAATGTGCTGTGATAACCGGAGCCTATGATTATTTGCTCAAAATAGTCGCCAAAGACCTAGTTTCCTATGAACAATTTATCAAGAAATCACTCGGTAACCTCAAGTTTGTCGCCAGCATTGAAACTACAGTGGTTTTGAAGCAAATATTTAGCCGTACGGCTTTACCTGTGGACCAGTCGCCGATTGACTAAGCACATTACTATAAATCCCCAAAAGCAGCTCCTAGGCCGTCATAGACTATAACAGCATAGGTTACCGCTAAGGGCGTTACTTGATATAGGTAGGTAAGGTTTAACCTTGTTCCATTGAGGCAATAAACTGATTCGATTCGGCAATCGATTTGTTCATTTCGTTAATCAGGCTGGAAATATCCGTCTGTAAATTGGCAAATTCGCCTTTAATTGCGCCAATGGCTTGTGCGTTTAGGTTATGTTTTAAATACAGCATATTGTCTTTCATCGCGGTTAAAATCGGTGGCATTTTGGCTTCTGCCCGACGCATACTTTTGACTAGCGAGTAATATGACCGCTTGGTCTTGTTGAGCGTATTGGTGCTGTTACGGCGTAAACTGGCTTTACTTATCTCTTCGATTTCAGTTTGCCATTCGTCAAATAATGCTTCAGCGACATCTTCAACTTTTTCAATACGGCGACTGACTTCATCTGCCGCTGACTGCGCAGATTCATACTCATCTTTTGCTTTGTTATAGGCATCGTCTAAATCACCACCATCAAACGCCAATAGAGCCTGCATTTCTTCCAAAGCAGAACTAAATTGCTCCTGAGCTTCTTGTTGCGACTCTTTAGCACTTTGCACTCTATCGACCATGATGTCGCGCTTGTGATAGCCAACTTTTTCCATTGCACCGTAATAGGCACTTTGACAGCCGCTCAACAGTAAACTGCTACTTAATAGCGCCAGTGATATCCATTTTTTCATCAATGTGTCTCTTTTATTGTCTGAGGCGAAAAGTGACCTCGTTGAGGTTAACTGCCTGATTTAAATTTTGCTGCGTCGATGATGCTCCATAAATGGAATAAACCACCGATAATGGCTGGGATGACCAACACAAAAAAGAAATAGCAAACGGCAGTAATGCAGAAGAATAACAAAGCCGCTAAAATACGCCCTTGTAAAAGCTGACCTAAGCCCGGGAAAAAAAAACTAGCGACAGCAGCGAGCACATTGCCCGCCGAACCTTGTTGTGACATCAATTTGCTCCATTGTTCGATGACTAATATGTTATAACATTGTACGAAGTTAGTGACTGAATACAAACGTTATCTCCCCTAACGTGGCAAGAAAGAAGGATTATTATGCCCAAAAAGTTTGATTACAGCCCGATTGTGGCTTTTTTTAGCGGGGTTTGGCAGTTTCTACGCCATCTCAAACAACGGCTTACTGAAGACCAAATCAATATACGAGCAGGTCATTTGGCTTATGTGACCTTGTTGTCACTGGTGCCTATGGTGGCCGTTACTATGTCTATGCTATCTGCGTTTCCGGTGTTTAAAGGCATTCGCGGTAATATTGAAGGATTTATTTATAATAATTTTATACCTGCTGCGGGTGATACGGTTCAAGTGCATATTAATGAGTTTGTGGCCAATGCATCTAAAGGGACCTTTGTGGGTATTGTTGCGTTAGTGTTCGTTGCCATTATGCTGATTTCTGCTATCGACAAAGCACTGAATAACATTTGGCGGATCACTGAACAGCGCTCTTACGTGGTGTCATTTTCGATGTACTGGATGGTATTGACGCTTGGCCCTGTTCTTATTGGTGCAAGTTTGCTGGCAACCTCATATGTGGTGTCATTAGAGGTGGTGACGGGTAGTGAGTTGTCTGGATTAGTTCCGAGGATTATTGAGCGTCTGCCATTGCTGTTTTCTGTTGCATCGATATTGCTTTTATATATGGTCGTGCCGAATAAGAAAGTGCATTTTTTACATGCCTTATTGGGGGCCATTGTTGCGGCGGTATTATTTGAAGCGGGTAAAAAAGGCTTTGCGTTTTACGTGACTCAATTTCCGAGTTATGAAGCCATATATGGTGCGCTGGCAGTGATCCCTATTTTGTTTGTATGGGTGTATTTATCGTGGATTATTGTATTACTTGGGGCAGAAATTACTGCGGCATTACCAGAATATTTAGGCAGTTTGGCTGTTATCGCTGACGACCTAAAAGCCGAAATATTTACTGAGCCTAAAGATGATCATATTAATAATGTGGATGATCAGCGGGTGGTGAGTAAATCGGTATCGTCATCTGATAAGTATTAGGAGTGATCGTGATTAGTTTATCCAATAATTGTCACCCAATAGTCTATTTTTAGGGCCGTTATGATTGCATTAATTCAACGTGTTAAACGCGCATCCGTCTCGGTAGATAGCACGATAGTCGGCAAAATTGACCAAGGCTTGTTAGTATTACTAGGTGTAGAGCGTGAAGATAATATTGAGAAAATGGTTAAGCTAGCCACAAAAGTCATTCGTTATCGGGTGTTTAGTGATGAAAATGGCAAAATGAATCTTAATCTGGCACAAGTCGCCGGACAGTTACTGGTGGTGTCACAATTTACCTTGGTAGCCGATACCGATAAAGGCTTAAGGCCCAGCTTTTCGAGCGCAGCAACCCCTGAGCAAGCCGATCGTCTCTATCAGGCGTTTGTGGACTATTGTCGTCAACAAGGGGCCATTACTGAAACCGGCCAATTTGGTGCAGAGATGCAGGTTGAGTTGGTCAATGACGGTCCTGTGACCTTTAATTTACAAGTATAAAGTGTATCTGTTGTGTATGGTCCACTCGTTGTCATCAGAGGGATATTGCTATGTTCGATTTGTCATTGACCGAAGCACAATCAGATGCCGAGGTCAGCGCATTATTACAGACTTTGTGTGAAACTTGGCACAATACCATCCCTGCCAGTAAGTTTATGCAGATTACACCAGTATTGTTTAATGGTGATAGCTTACAGGTCACAGCGCCTATTGCTCCCAACATTAATTTACATCACACCATGTTTGCGGGCAGCATCTATACCTTAATGACATTAACCGGATGGGGAATGGTGTGGTTACAGCAGCAATTATCTCAAGCACATGGCGACATTGTATTAGCTGATGCGAAAGTAAGGTATTTAAAACCGGTTACTAAACAGCCTTATGCCAAAGTCATTTGGCCTTATACCGATTTGACTCCATTAACCCGTGGTCAGCTAGTGAAAATCACCTTAGAAGTGGCTCTGTATTGTGATGAGATTATGTGCGCCACGTTTACCGGACAATTTGTATCGTTTCCGCCAAAGATTGTTAGCTCAGAGTAGATAATTAATGGACGGGTATTACTTTCTATTTTATCGAACGTAACTGCAAAATTATTGCGCTATTTTTCTTTTTTATAGATCAATATACTCATTTCATTGGTCAGGCGCATAGCCATGTGACCCAACAAACAGATGGGTGAGAATTAACAATGGCAAAAGTATTAATTTTAAAATCAAGCATTCTAGGCAGTTATTCACAATCTTCAGCATTAGTGGACTATTTACATCAGCAATGGAGCCGTAAAGGTGCGCAGATCACCGTGCGTGATTTAGGCAGCCAACCCGTGCCAATGTTAGATGGTGAACTTGCTACAGGTTTACGCGGTGGTGAGGATCTTTCTGAGCGTCAATTATCAGCACTCGCGCTATCGAACGAATTAGTGGCTGAAATTAAACAGCATGACAGCATTATTATTGCAGCGCCCATGTACAATTTCACCATTCCTACGACGTTAAAAAATTGGATTGATTTCATCGCTCGTGTAGGTGTGACGTTTAGTTATACTGCAACAGGACCGGTTGGCTTAATTGAAGGTAAGCGGGCGATTATTGTTACCACTCGCGGTGGCGTCCACAAAGATGGTGCAACTGACCATGTGGTGCCTTACCTAACGACATTATTAGGTTTTATTGGGATTAACAATGTGGAAACGATTTATGCAGAAGCCTTAAATATGGGCCCTGATGCTGCAGAAGCCGGCATTAGCCAAGCTAAGCTTGCTATCGATGAACTTTCACTTTAATTAATTCATACCCAAACGACCTCGAAATGCAGGATTGTGCATGTCCATAAGTGACAGAGTTCAAGGGTCTAAGAATAGGGCGCCTGCGGCTGCTAGAGCGAGCTTCGGTCTGCTAGGGACAGCTTCGCGGCTAAGATTTTATAGCATCTAGCCGCGCAGCGTCCTAGAACCTTGGAATAGTGATATTAAAAAGGGAATAACCATTCTCTTCAATCACTGACTTGTTCAGTTATCCTACGGGAGCCCTGAAACGAGCATGTTGAAGTGGCTTGGGTATATACCGTTACTTAAATAAAGTTCTCTGCTTAAAAACTTAACGCTTAATGAGACTTTAACGTTTCATTAAGCGTTTTTTTATGTCGGATTTTACTCTTATTGGCAAATTACTGACTCCCCGTTGCCATTAATGCCAGCGTTTAAAAATCAATGAAGTATTAATGCCCCCAAAGGCAAAATTATTGCTCATGACATAGTCTGTATCGATAAGGCGGATATCGTCTTTAATGTAATCGAGCGGGGCGCATTGTGGGTCAATATTGGTGAGGTTGAGTGTTGGCGCAAACCAGCCTTCGTTCATCATTTCAATACTGGTCCACGCTTCCAATGAACCACAGGCACCTAAGGTATGACCGGTGTAACTTTTTAGTGATGAAATCGGCGTATTCGTGCCAAATACAGCATGGGTAGCGGCGGTTTCAGCAATGTCACCGCGATCGGTTGCGGTGCCATGGGCACTAATATAACCAATGTCTTGTGGCGTTAACGCGGCATCTTTTAAGGCTAAACGAATCGCCACTTCCATGGTTTTTGCATTGGGTTGGGTCACGTGTTGTCCATCTGAATTGGTTCCAAAACCAACCAGTTCAGCATAAATTTTGGCGCCACGGGCTTGAGCGTGCTCAAGCTCTTCTAATATAAGAGTACAAGCACCTTCACCTATCACTAAACCATCACGTTGACTGTCAAATGGGCGTGGTGTTTGAGCTGGCGTATCATTTTTGGTGCTGGTAGCAAACAAAGTATCAAATACCACAGCTTCGGTAGGACAAAGTTCTTCAGCGCCACCCGCTAACATAATGGTTTGCATACCATATTTAATCGCTTCATAAGCGTAGCCAATACCTTGGCTCGCAGAAGTACATGCACTGCTGGTAGTATGGACTCGGCCTTGTAAGCCAAAAAACACGCCAATATTTACGGCCGTAGTGTGGGCCATCATGCGGATATAGCTGGTAGCGGTTAACCCTGACATATCGCCGGTTTTTAACATATCGCCAAATCCCATTATCGGATCGGTACTGCCAGTTGATGAGCCGTAAGCCACGCCTACTTGGCCAGAGTTAACAATAGGATCATTTAACAGACCAGCATCTTCAAGCGCGAGTTCACTGGCGCGAGTGGCCATCATGGAGACTCGCCCCATTGAGCGAATTTTTTTACGTGAATAGTGTTTAGGGAGAACAAACTCGGTCACAGGCGCGGCAAGGCGAGTATTTAACCCTGGGTAGCGATCCCATTCATCCATTTGAATGACGCAGTTATGTTTAGCGAGTAGGCTGGCTTTAATTTGCGCCCAGTCCTGACCCAATGCACAAATTCCCCCCATGCCTGTAACGACAACACGCTTCATATCATGCCTCCGTTAACTGAAATCACTTGGCGTGTAATATAGGCGGCATCGTCTGACAATAAAAAGTTAGCAAGGCCGGCTATTTCACTGGGTTTACCCATGCGCTTCATCGGCACCATTTGGTTGACCATATCGGTTGAAATGTCCGTCACCATGTCGGTTTCAATTAGCCCTGGGGCGATACAATTAACGGTGATTTTTCGTTTTGCCAACTCAAGTGATAGGGCTTTGGTTGCACCAATAATCCCCGCTTTTGAGGCGCTGTAATTCACTTGACCACGGTTACCTGCGATGCCTGACACTGAGGCGAGAGTGATAATACGTCCGCCTTTACGAGCTTGAACCATAGGCATAACCGTAGGATGAATAACATTATAAAAACCATCAAGGTTAGTGTGAATGACACTGTCCCATTCGTGTTCAGTCATGGCTGGAAAAGCGGTGTCGCGGTTGATACCTGCATTGAGAATAACGCCATAATAGGCTCCGTGTTCGGCAATGTCAGTTTCGATAGCAAGCTTAACTGCCTGACGGTCAGCAATATCAAATTGCAGTAAACTGACCTGAATACCCAGATCTAATAAGCTTTTTTGTACTTGTGCGGCGGCAACATGATTGCTGTGAAAGTGCAGCGCAATATCAAAACCATTCTCGGCTAATTTAATTGCGATGGCTTTGCCTATTCCTCGGCTTGAACCGGTAACTAATACTCTATTATTCAAAATGTCTCTCCGTGATTGATTCGAGGAACTCAAATGGGGATAAAAAGGTTAGTTATTAACTTGGCTGTTATTAATATAGGTTTGGGTATCTTGGGGTTGAAATACATTGACATTGGCTTGTGCCACTAAGGTATCTTGATGATAAATATGGCAATCAAATACCGCTAACCCCGACTCTTCTTGATATAACCTGGTGACTTGAGTGCGATAAGACTCACCTAAGGTAAACGTGTCTATGTGCATTTGTAGCTTGCGAGTGCCGAGTAAAAAACCGACTCGGATACCTTCGTGATCGAGTCGTGCCTCTACACCGGCTAATGCTGCAATGCTTTGGGCCATATATTCGATGCCCACGTAATTAGGAACACCATTGAGTTGGCGGTCAAAATAGGCACTGTCTGGGCGAATATGGGTTTCAGTGATCAAGCTGTCTGGATAGTGCTCTAACAGGTTATCAATCAAGATCATCGGCGCGCGATGCGGAATAAAAGTACTGATGTCTTGCGCTAACATAGCGGCATTTGCTGTGCGTGTTGGCATGAAACTAGGCATCCTTTCGACAAAAAATCAGGCTGGCATTACTGCCACCAAAGGCAAATGAATTACTCATAATGAAATTGAGCTGACTTAACCCAGTATTACTGTTGGCATTGACCAGCGCTATGTGCGGGTCGTTATCATCAAACTGACCATCCCAGATATGAGGTGGTAGGCGCTTGCTATGATTAAGTGGACTTAATAATAAATAGCAAAAAGCGGCCTCAATCGCACCCGCAGCCCCTAAGGTATGACCGGTAAGCGGTTTGGTTGAACTGCATGGGGGTAATGATTGGCTAAATACTGCTGTTATGGCTCGTGATTCCATCGCATCATTTTTAGGGGTAGCGGTGCCATGTAGATTGACATAATCAATTTGCTGCGGCGAAATATTCGCCGCGGTTAAGGCTTGTTGCATGGCGGCAATCGCGCCTGTTCCTTCTGGGTGTGGTGCCGAAATATGATGTGCATCGGCAGACTCACCAACCCCGGCCAACATCACCTCACTTTGACCACGTTCTAAGGTAAATAACGCCGCGCCTTCACCAATGTTAATTCCATCTCGATGGCGACTGAACGGATTACAATGGCCTTTGGATATGGATTCTAATGCGGCAAAGCCATTAACGGTTAACTGACACAAACTGTCTACGCCGCCAACAATCACCATATCGCAGAGATCTGCATTGAGTAATCGCTGTGCACTGGCAAACACTTTGGCGCTCGATGAACACGCAGTCGAGACGGTATAACAAGGGCCAGAGAGTGCAAATAACTGCTTTAGATAATCACTGGTACTGCCCAATTCCTGTTGCGAGTAATGGTAGCTCGGGGGAAAATGCCCATGTTCAAGTTGGTATTTTAACGCGGCTTCGCCTTTGGAAATACCCGAGGTGCTTGTGCCTAACACCACCCCGATACGATCTGCCCCAAAACGTTGTTTGGCTTGTGCTATCGCAGGGACGAGTTGTTGTGCCGCGGTATTTAATAAGCGATTATTACGACACGTAAACAGACTTAAATGATCAGCAATATCGATTAAGCGTGTCTCATCGATGCAACCCACTATGGTAGGGGCATTGAACAATAGATTATCGCGCCATTGCATGGCACTGATATCACCCTTAATGAGGCGTGGCAGCACCTCTTCTGGCGAGTTCCCTAAAGGTGTACACAATCCGATGTGAGTTATTGCTATGCGACTATTCATACTTGGTTTTATGGCCTATTTATTACTGTCTGTTTATGACTAGGGTAGAGCTCTGACTATTCAATTGGAGTGATTTTTATGTGAATATCAGCGGCGTCGATGTCAACGTTCACTTGCGCTAACCATGGATCTATATTGCTATACGTTAACCTCATTAACTCGCCATTAGCATCCAGCAGTTGCTTACATAGCCCCATATTACAGGGTTTAATCATTAATTCACCGCCACTTAAGTGGCGATTGACTTGCTCCGTTGGCCAGTAAATTATCTGCATTATCGCCATTAAATATTCCGCTTTAAACTGCTCACCCAATAACAGACTTTGCTGACTTTGCAGGGTTTGCCCATCGTACACTAGTGTGAATAGTGCTTGCCCAAGAGGCGCTAATCCTACTAACGTCATCCGTTGTGGGTTGAGTTCAAGCTGGGTTAATAACTCATGGCTATCTTGCCCACGGGTAAAGTTAACCATTTGAGTTAAATTAATCTCTTGATGAGCATCAGTTAATACTGTCGAGGTTGGACTTAAGCAATATTGTGCTTCACCCGTGAGAGGGACACAAGTTTGCCGCACGATTTGCTGGCTGCAAGCGGTTAATAAGCTTAGTAGAAGCAGGGCCACAATACGGCGTGATAACAAATCAATAAAATGCTCGAATAGGTTAAGCAATATTGGGCTCCTGACATAACTCAACAATGGTGTTGAGGCGTCGCTCAGACTCTTTCACAAACGGATTACTCATGTCCCAAGCGTAGCCCGCTAAAATTGAGCAAATCATTTGTTTAATCTTGCTGTTGGCTTGTTGATAGAAAATGACATCTTGAAAACGTCCATCATACCAAGCTTGGACATAGGTTCTAAAGGTGTTTACCCCTTGCATTAATGGCTCTGTGTACTCGGTATTCCAGTCAACGGTTTGACCGTTAAGTTGCTTATTTACACTGGCTACTGCCATTGATGCTGACTGCATTGCAATCGTTACCCCTGATGAAAATACCGGGTCAAGGAATTCTCCAGCGTTGCCCAGCAAAGCAAACTTGTTGGTTGCTAAGGTGGTGACATTGGCCGAATAACCTTTCAATGTGGCGCAAGGTTGAACAATATTAGCGTTAGCCAGTAAGCGTTGTAGCTCTGGTTCTTCATTCACTATCGCTAACAGTTGTTGTTCTAGGGTACCGGATAAATGTTGCAGTAAATGAGGCTCCGCCACCACCCCAATGGAGCAACGGTTATGGTTAAAAGGGATTAACCAGTACCAAATATCCTTATGCTTTGGGTGAACGCTAATGAGGATCTTATTACGATCAAAGCTGGGATCGCTGATGTTGTCTTCAATGTGGGTAAAAATAGCACTTCGAGGCGGCAGGTTTGACGGCTGTTCTAGGTTCAACAATCGTGGTAGTACTCGACCAAAACCACTGGCATCAAGCACAAATTTAGCGTTAACTTGATATTGCTGACCTTGTTCATTCGTTACCGTTAAGCGAGGATTTTCAGTAAGATCAATATTATCGACTCGATGACCAAAACGAATATCGACCCCTTGACCGATTGCTGTGTCTGCCAATAGTTTATCAAAATCAGCCCGCTGAACCTGAAAGGTAGTGCTTGGGCCAGGGGTAAATTTGTCATTAAAATCAAAAGTAGTATAGCGACCTTGGTGGCGAAATGCGGCGCCATTTTTAAACTGAAATCCAGCCTGATTAACCGCTTCTAACATGCCGGCTTGTTCGAGAAACTGCATGCAACAAGGCAGTAAGCTTTCGCCAATTGAAAAACGTGGAAAATGCTGTTTTTCAATAACAATAACCTGATGACCTTGCTGGCGTAATAGGCTTGCAGCAATAGCGCCTGAAGGGCCTGCGCCAATGATGGCAACGTCGACGTCCATGTTGCTGACTGTATGTGTTTGACTGCTTAACATTTACAGTGTTTTCCTAGTGATAAATGAAATAAACGGTGCCAGTAAGAATGCAAAACTGATCCCAAAAAGAAGTGTTAATCCAAAAAAGTGAATCGCATTAGTTTGACTGAGCGCCAATAAACCAAAAGCCAATAGCGTTGAACAGGCTGACATAAAGATTGCCATCATCACACCGCGACTGGTGTGTTTCGCCTCGGCAAAAAACAGGCTGTAATCAATCCCGATCCCTAACACCAAAATAAGTGCTAATGCGTGAAACAAACTGATGCTCGAGCCGACAAGCCCTAAACACGCGAGGGTGAGCAGTACTGATAATGCCGGTACCGCCACGATGGCTAACGCCAGCTTAATGCCATATTTAATGCTAAACAGTAGGCTTGCTAACACAAAGACCCACACTAATAGCTGTAATGTCAGTTGGCGATACTTGCCCATTAAAGCCGATATACCCCCGACTTTATCGATTAAACGCACTTGGCCTAAAGACCAGTTTTGGTCAGTGAGTCGTTGCTCGAGGGACACTAACGAGTGTATGCCACCTAGCAACACAATTGCACCATATTGCTCGGTGTTGTCTGTGGTCGATATTGCGCCAAGCCATAGGGCATGTAAATCATCATTAGCTTGGGCTAACACCCTTTTTGGCGTTAACCATTGTGTTGTAGCTTGGTCGAGTTGTGCAAGCAAGCTGGTCTTTATGCTGTCATTTAGGCCCATCTCGGTGATGATTTCATCTAAATGTTGCTGATAGAGCTGTTGTTGTAATTGATAATCGTGGCGCTGACGCGCAATGCTGGGCATAAAGCGACTCAGGCTAATGGCCTGGCTTAACTCGTCATCGGCAACGGCCTTATCAAGTACGGGGACCAGTTGCTCTAATGTTTGCAATAATGCTTGTTCGTTGTGGCTGCTGACCAAAATAAATTGGTTGTCTGTGCCGCCGCTGAGCAGCTGTCTGAGCTGGTTTTCTTCGCTGGTGATGGCAGCAGGGCTTTGCTGTAATTGGCGAATATCATCGTCGGTGTCAGCTTGTGATAAGCCCAAAAATAATATAGCCGTTAAACCAATCAGCAGTGCCGCGATGGCGACTTTTTGCCACAATCGACTCGGTATAAATGTGCGTTGCAATACGGTCAGATAACCTTGGGCTAGGGTTAATCCGCGGGTGGGTTTAAGCCCATGGTTGCCCAGCAATGGAAACACCAGTAACAAGGTTAGGTAAGCACCCATTAACCCCGCGGCGCAAAATACCGCCACTTGTTGCATCCCCGGGAATGGCGTAAACCCTATGGCGACAAAGGCACTGACACTGGTAACAAGGGCGAGGGTGAGCGCAGGGAAAATACGCGTTAATGTGTCACTGGCGTTGTCATTGGGGTGAGCTTGTTTTTCGCAGTAAAAGTGGAAGCTGTAATCAATGGCTACACCAATTAAGCTGGTGCCAAATACCAGTGTCAGTAAATGCAGCTCACCAAAAAAACTTAAGGTGGCGACAAACGCAAACACCACCCCAGAGGTTAAGGTCAGTAGCGCGGCAAATAACGGCATCATAGATCGAAAGGCCAACCAGACTAATAAGATAATCCCCAACATGGAAATTAAGCCAATGCGGCTGATTTCTTGTTTGGCTGATTCTGTGGCAGCAATGGCATGAAAAAGTGCCCCAGCCTTGAGAAAGCTCACCTCGGGATAGTGCTGATTAATTTGGCTAAACGCAGATTCTAATGCTTGCATTTGCTGTTGCTGAGCGGTCGGGCTAAAAGCACTATCACGGCCTTTGGCCATGACAATCGCAGCTACACCGTCTACGGTATCTGTCAGTAAAACCCCTTGTTGGCTGCGCAGCGCACTGTTGGGCGATAACGCCAGCAAGTTAGCCGGAAACATCAATAACGGATCATTGCTGAGCAGTTGACTGTTAGCAAAACCAAATGCGCTATAAAGTTGGCTTTGGGCAGCGTTAAGCAATTGGCGCCAATGGCCTGTTTCAATGGCGTGTGCTTGTTCAGGCGTCAGTAAGCCAAAACGATGTTCGAAATACACTTTAGCCAAGTCTTGCAGATGATCATCCGCGCCGCTACGAATGGCGGTAAAGGGCTGTTGAGTCTGTTGTTCAAGGGATATCATCAGTTGCTTGGCTGCGCTGATAGCTTGGCTGTCGTTGTTGGCAATAACGGCAATGTACACTTGATTAGCGAGTTGCTGTTCTACCTTGTTTAATGCTGTTTCGGTGAGCTTATCTTGTTGTAAATGCGGCAGCATAGCCAAAATGTCAGTCTGAATATGCGCGCCTTGCTGCCATTGCAAAAGGCCTGTGGCTAACATTGCCAGCAGCAATACTATCCATAAGGCAAACCGCCCAATGGGCGATAATATGGCGCCAAGCGATCTTGGTATCATTATTGAACGGACTCATTGCCAAGGCTAAAAAGCGCCAGTTCGCTTACACTGAGCGGCCCTTGCTGGGGATCGATAAATTGAATTTGGGTATAGTCGCGAATATCCGCCTGGCTACTTGTCATGATTAATGAGCGTAACTGAGTGTCGCCACTGAGGGTTATGTTGCCCATGGACGCTTGCACTTGAGGATCTTTAGCTTGCAAGCCGAGTTGCCATGACGCATTTTTTGGCGTTTTTGCTGGCATAAACAAGGCAAAATCAGCACTTAAAGCATCGATATCGCCCGCCATAATGGCTTGTAATAAACGCGGTAATTGCTGCGCGATGGGGTTGCCACTGACCGCAGCGTTAAGTTGTTGCACCTTGCCTTGGCTGTTTTGCTGGATCAACTGCTGATCTTTTAACACCATTAAGGTGCTGAACGGCCGCTGTTGTTGCCATACTAATCCCTGCGCCGGACTAAAAATAAATTGCCCTTGGCTGAGCAAGGGCTTTTTTAGCACCTGTAAGTGGCGCAGCTGAATAAACTGCCCTCTAGTATCAAGTTGTAAATTTAATTGCTGAGCTAGAGCCCTGAGGGCTTCTGTGGTAGCTGGTTGACTGTACAAAGTCTGAATATCAGCTAATTGCTCTTTGGTCAGAGCTTGAGTCAGAGGTTGGGGCTTTGCTTGTGTCCGCTCTGGAGTCAGTGTTTGATTGTTGCTTGCTGGCGGACGTTCATTGGCCGAGACTATGCCAATATGCAAACAGAGCACTATAACGAGACGACTGACCCGAGCAAACATTCCTTTGCGAGTATTCATTAAGCTTGGCTCGTATCAAGTAATGGGCGAATTTTTTGCAGGAACACTTCTGGGGTGACAAAGCATAATTCTTGGGTGGCAATCTCAACGGCTGCCTGAATGGTATAGCCTTTAGTGATCCGCACATTGGTTTGGGCATCGAAAACTTGATAATTAATACGTAGGCGATTTTCCCACTCAACAATGGCCGCAATGACTTTGATTTTTTGGTCAAAGGTGCTGCTTTTAACATACTTTACTTGCACATCGACAATGGGCCACGCATAACCGGACTCTTGCATAGTGCGATAGTTATAACCGAGTTTATCCAGCAATAGGCAGCGCACCACTTCAAAGTAGCGCAAATAATTGCCATGCCAAGTGATGCCCATCGAATCGACATCGTGAAACGGGATCACCATTTCCATTTCGGTGAGTAATAATCCTTTCATTTAGCACACCTCCCACTGACCTAGTTGAATTTTTTCGACAGTTTGACGCAG
The DNA here is from genome assembly GCF_040310145.1 of Shewanella sp. S1-49-MNA-CIBAN-0167. Lineage (NCBI taxonomy): Bacteria > Pseudomonadati > Pseudomonadota > Gammaproteobacteria > Alteromonadales > Shewanellaceae > Shewanella > Shewanella sp. S1-49-MNA-CIBAN-0167. The sequence goes on from NZ_JBEOPO010000001.1 coordinate 187,502, forward strand.
TACCGCTTCTAGGGGGCGGTCTTCGGTAAGCAGTTCAAAATCTTCGCTGACTTGGGCTAAAGTAGTGGCCAAAGAGGGGGTTAATGAACTTGCATCGAGTTCTTGCTGCATTATACGCAATTGGATCCCCTGGCTCATGGCCAATAATGCTGCGGCGGCGACTTGCTCTGTGAGTTGCAGTATCCGCATGCAATCACGTGCGGCAATAGTCCCCATACTGACTTTATCTTGATTATGGCATTCAGTTGAACGTGAAAACACGCTGGCGGGCATAGTGTTTTTTAACGCTTCAGCAGTCCAAGCGGATACGCCAATTTGTACCGCTTTAAAACCATGGTTAATGGCGCGGCGTTCGCCTTCTGCAGCAGACAAATTAGCCGGTAAACCATTATTAAATTTAGGGTCCATGACTAAGGCCATTTGGCGATCAATTAAGTCGGCTATATTGGCCACGGCATTTTTCATCGCATCCATGGCAAACGCGATGTGGCCGCCATAAAAGTGACCGCCATGGAGGATATGTTCACCTTCAGCATCGACAATAGGATTGTCGTTGGCACTATTGAGTTCGGTTTCAATAAATTGGCGCATAAAGGGCAGGGCATCTTGCAGTACGCCAATAATGTGCGGCGCACAGCGAATTGAATAGCGGTCTTGTAAACGATCTGAGTTACGAGGGTGCACATGATGATTTAAGTCTTCACGGATCCAGCTGGCTATCTGGTTTTGTCCTGGGTGGGGCTTGGCGGCAAATAAAATATCATCAAAATGGTTTGCGTTACCCTTGAGCGTTAACGACGCCATGGCCGTAATTCGGCTTGATAAGCGGGTTAAGTACTGGGATCTATCGAAGGCTAAACACGCTAGCGCAGTCATCACCGCAGTGCCATTCATTAAGGCTAGGCCTTCTTTAGGGCGCAAGGTCAATGGCACCATACCGAATTTGAGATAAACATCTTTGGTCGCTTGACGTTTACCTTGGAACATCACTTCTCGTTCGCCAACCAATACAGCAGCAAGATAAGATAATGGGGTTAAATCACCGCTGGCGCCGACCGAGCCTTCTTGAGGGATCACCGGAGTAATATCATTGTTTAATAGCCATTCGATGCGTTGCAGCAGTAGATAACTCACACCTGACTTGCCCATAGCCAAGGAGTTTAAGCGGCAAGCCATAATGGCGCGGGCTTGCATTGGGCTAAATACATCGCCTAAACCACAACCATGAAACCGGGTTAAGTGCAGTGGTAATTCGTGAACTAAGTCTAGGCTGACATTCACGGTACATGAGTCGCCGTAACCTGTGGTGACACCATATACCACACCCTCTTCATGCAGCAGGCTGTCAATAAAGCGAGCGCCTTTTTGGATATATTCAACATAGTCGGCAGTATCAGCCACCTTGACCGCGGCGCCTTTGGCGATAGCCACTACTTGCTCAAGACTAAGATAGCTTTGGCCTAAATGCACTGTGCTATTGGCGGTTGATGACGGTGAAGAAGTGTGGCTCATTGAATTAGTTATCCTGACGGGGTGACGTTGTGCTGTTATTGGGTACAGTACTTGAACTAGGTGCTGTACTTGAATTAGGTGCTGTACTTGAATTAGGTGCAGTACTTGAATTAGTCGCTGTACTTGAATTAGGTGCAGTACTTGAATTAGTCGCTGTACTTGAATTAGGTGCTGTACCTGGGCGTGAAACAGGACGAGTAATCAATTCATCTCTACGCCAAAAATCGAAAAAGTTAAACCATTGCATCGGAGCCTGTAGGGCAAAGTGCGCTAAGCGTTGGCTATATTGGCTCATGGCGTCGGTTAAGCGTTCAATTCTGCCTGCTCGTGGACCTTTTAAGCTGTCGCTTAGATGTTCTACATGTACTTGATAACGCCCATGCTGGCGAATACAAAATAAGCTGTAAACAGGGCAGTCGAGTAAGCTTGCTAAAATAAATGGCCCTTGTGGAAACGCAGCATCTTGGCCTAAAAAGGGCAAATAGGTGACGCGACCTTGGCTGCTAGACGAGGTGCGGTCCGCGGCAATAACCACCATTTCACCTTGATCAATTTTTTGCTGCAGTAACATGGCGGTACTGGGATCAAGCTCATTGACATGGATTAAGTTAAGACTACTTTGTGGATTAAGCTGCTGCAGTACCTTGTTAAAATTTTCAGCGTGTTGGGTTAGCACCATCACATTCACTTTCACCTTTTGCTGGTGGACAGAGATAGCGCGACACAATTCCATATTGCCTAAATGCGACACAATCAATACTGCACCTCGACCTGTGGCCACTTGGTCTGCGAGTATTTTTCGGTCGTTAAAGTCGACTTGCTCTAGATTAATTCGGTCGCACCAAGCATCCATTCTATCGAGGGCGGCATTGCCAAAGGCAAAGAAATGTTTAAGGCTATCGCGCCAATTAACCTCGCTACTGAGATTAGGGTGATGAGGTTGTAGCTGTTGAACGCGGCGTAAAAAATCCAATGATGCGTGTCGAGCCGTCGATCCCGTTATGAAAAAATAACAAATTACCGGATACATCATTGCCCGGCACAGCCAATGCCCGCCAAGACGATAGCATTCAGCTAACAGTTTGATGCCCCAAAAACTGCCACGCTCTGTCATTGTCGACCAATGTTTTTGCGACTGAGCTTGCTCTGGTGGTGGATCTTTTTGCTGTAAAAGTTGTTTGCTGATAATGCGCGGCAGGCGAGCGAGCATGCCAAAAAATAACCGGGTGTGCATCCAGCTGATCCGCACATTATCTTGCACGCCTTGGAAGTGACTGATGCCATCTTCAGGATAGATCACTTTAGTTGGCACATGAATGACTGGCGTACCCTGCCAGTGCAGTCTGACCATAATTTCAATATCAAAATCCATCCGCTCACCCAAAGCTTGCTGGCTGAATAACTGTTCAGTAGCCGCTAATGGATAGACCCGAAAACCACACATAGAATCTTGAATGTCAAAACTCAAGGTTTCAATCCATACCCACAAATGGGTGAGGTAACGCCCGTATAAACGGCCTTTAGGCACGGACTCATCATAAATCGGCTGGCCAGATATTAATGCCTGTGGGTGCTGTTCGCAGCTCGATATCATTAACGGAATATCGTCTAAATTATGCTGCCCATCGGCATCAACCTGTAATGCATGGGTGAAACCATCGCGGTAAGCTTGGCGCAGACCGCTGGTCACTGCCGCACCTTTACCGCGATTAAAAGGATGGCTGATGAGGGTTACCCAGCTAAATTTGTCCGCCATAGCTTGCAATACATAGCGGGTTTCATCTTGGCTACCATCATCAACTAGATAACAGGTCAGGTTGAATTTTGCCAACTTGGTTAGGGTTTGTTCAATGGCGATATGATGATTGTAGTTGGGGATAACCAAGGTCAATTTCATGGGTTACTCTCAATGGCAGTCGGCGCAGCAGTGACCAACGCGGGTTTGACCACAATGCGCCCAGAAGAGAAACGTTTATCTTGATCGCGATAACTGAAAATCAGTTTTGCTTTTTGGACTTGATGTTCAATCACCAAATCAACATAGGTGTCGGGTAATATGAGTTGTTGAAACTTAAGCACTTCTAATGTGGCAATAGTGGCTGAATAACCAAATGCCTCACAGCCAAGTTTGACCGCCCAATCCAATTGGGTAACCCCAGGCAATACGGCTTGCTGAGGAAAATGACCATTAAAAAAGGCTAAATCTGCGCTAACAAATAAACGCCATTGATAGAGATTGTTACCGCCTTGATGGCTAACAATATGGGGTAATTCTGACTTAATCATGACTAAATAAGGCTATAATTTCTGCTTGAGTACGCTTGCCTTGGCTGTTGAGTGGCAAGTGTGCAGGATAACGCCAGCGTCTTGGTAAGGTGATGCGCTCAAACTGGCTTAATAAGTGGTTTTTCAACGCATTATTGAGCGCTAATTTCCCTTCCGCTTCGAGTGTTTTAAGGCCTAATTCGCTTAAGCATATTGCCGCACCTAACATGGTACGCGGTTGTTCTAATACCGTGACGGCCGCTTCGCGAACAAAAGGATGGGTTTGCAGTAAATGCTCCACTTGGGCTAATGACAAACGTTTTTCTTCAATTTTCACAATGCGATCAAGGCGATGTAATAAACGGAACTGGCCATCAGTTAACAGTTCAATTTTATCATCGCACCTCAGCCACTGGGCCTGATTGTCTAAATAAACTGACTGCAACATCAAAGCCCCGTCTTGGGGATCTATATCAATGTTGACTTGGGTAAAGGCTTGCCATGGTTGCAGTGGTTGCTGCTGGCGTCGATAGGCTATACCGCCGGTCTCAGTACTGCCAAATATTTCGATTGGCAATTGATAAAAACATTGCTTAACCGCCTGGGCAGCATCAAAATTTAATGGTCCACCAGAACTGAAAATTAAGCTTGGAATGCGTTGTTGCTTTTGGTTATCAAGCGCATCAGGTAAGCGAGTCAATTGAGCGGGGCTACTGATCAAACACAAATTTGGCATGATGGCCAGGTAGTAGCTAAGGGTTTCTGGAAAGTCGATTTGTTCACTTAAGAAAGCTCGGCTCGCGGCCAAAGGCCACAGAACTTTAAATAATAAACCGTAGATATGTTGATGCGAAACCGTCGATACCACCGAGCAATGAGGTAAATGTTCGGCAAAGGTTTGTTCAAGAATACTGACTTCGGCATCGAGTTGCTGCAGCGTTTTTTTGACGGCTTTGGGCTGGCCGCTACTACCAGAGGTGAATAAGATTAATTCACCTAATGATTCTGATTTAGGCCATTTCGCTGCGGGTAAACTTAATTCTTTTTTGAGCGCAATATACTCACCCACTTCACATAAGGGCGTGTCGGCAATAATGGCATCAAATTCGTGGTTGAGTTGACTCAAGGTACCACTTTGGGTGTTGGCGGGTAATATTACTTGTTTACCGGCTAACAAGGCCGCGCATAAGCCTGCGGCAAATAAGTCGCTGTGCTTGGCTGCAAGCAACCAACGCTTAGCAGCACTTTGGGTCAGTTGAGCATGGAGGTGGGCAACGTGCGCACAAAACAATGATCCCGTCATGATGTCATGATGGTCAAAGCTTATCAGCTGCTGTGAGGCAGGCCCTGTGGATAACCAATTGAGTAAAAGCTTATTCATGTTTTTTCAACCAAAAACGACGATAAATCCATTCACCACTGAGTAGCATACCCATAAACAGATAGGCGATCAGTCCGTTGTAAAGTGTCCATATTTCAATGCTTGTTGCTATGGCGGTATAGGTCGCCACTGCACCATTAACAATAAATAACCCACACCAAAGTTTGGTAATGGTTTGTAAGTATGGAATAGCAGAGTCTGGTAAATCAGGCTCTTTTAAGCGTGCTAAGCGCTCAATCATACTTGGGCCATTAATCAGTGAGTAACCAAATAATCCTAACATACTCAGGTTTATCACCACCGGATAGTATAGTAACCAGTCGTTACGCTGAGCAATAAAACTGGCTGCGGTTAATCCGATGCCAATCAGTATTGGCAGTGTCATGGATTTCACTTGTTGCTTAGTGACCATAAACCGCATCAATAATAACAAACAAAGCAGCAAAGCAATGGTGCCCGGTGGTAAATACTGCAATCCAAAGTACACTGCTAAAGGATAAGCAATAATGACTAAAGTAGTAATAATCTGCAGGATTAACCGCATTAGCTTTTAATTAATCCTTCAATGGCGTTCACGACATCATCGACTGTGCGAACGGTTTTAAATGCCTCAGGTTGAATTTTTCTACCGGTACGCTGTTGCAATTTAATCACCAAATCAACCGCATCAATACTATCTAAATCAAGGTCTTTATACAAAGAAGCTTCTAGAGTGATATCGGCCGCATCTATTTCAAAATCTTCAACTAAAATGGCGCTAAGCATTTCGAGAATTTGTTCACGATTTTGCATGCAGGCTCCTAAACACGTTGAGATTCAATAAAGCTAGCTAAGCTAGCAACACTGAAAAAGTGTGCAGTAGTCGCATCAGAATTTGCTTCAATTTTGATATCAAATTCTTTCTTAATGGCCAAGCCTAATTCGAGTGCATCGATCGAGTCTAAGCCTAGACCGTCACCAAATAAGGCTGCATCGGTTTCGATATCATCGACAGTGACATCTTCTAGATCTAAGCAATCGATGATCAGTTGTTTTATTTGATTGTGTAAGTTCATTTTTTTGTTTTTCTTATAAGTATGGCTATCAATGTGACTTGATAGGCTGTTTAAGTGTATCAAGGTAAAACTGCTGCAAGTCGCGCGTCAGCTGTCGAGCCATTTTGGCTTCATTACCTTGTTTAACATCATACAGCAGGTATGACATGCTTGTGCCTATTTCTACTGACATATTGATGGTTTGCCGTGGAATTTGGTACCAAGCTTGTTGCTTGGTCAACCCTGCAACATCAGTACGTAATACCACAGGTAAAATATCTGTTTGGGTGCGTAGCGCAATATTGGCGGCCCCGCGAGCAAAAGGATTAACGATATTACCGGTTAATGTTCGCGTACCTTCAGGGAAAATAATTAAATTGGTATCGGTTTGCAACACTTGTAAGCAGTCATCTAGTAGCCAATCAGCGCCACGATTTGGAATATAACCGGCACTGGCGAGTACGCCGCGAATAAATGGATTACGCCATAAGCCTTGTTTTACAATACAACCCGCATTCGGCATAAGACTAATTAATACTACCACATCCACTAATGTTGGGTGATTGGCGATGACAATCTGCCCCTTTGCTTGCTGTAGTGTTTCGATATTCTTAGTGTTAACTGTAATCACCCCAGCAAAACTGAGCATGGCGACCAATGCTCTAAACATCCCGCTGACTAATCTTTGTACCCGTGCAACCCGCAGCTCTGGCTTAGTGGGCCAAAGTTGTAATATGGGTAAAATAGTTAATGAGCAGAGCAGTCCACCTAAACCAAAAGCAATATAACAAAGCACACCGCCAATCCAGCGAGGTACATAACGACATCCGCGCAGTTTCGGCGCGGCGGATTTTTTTTGCTCAATAGCATCAGCATGTTGTGGTTTGTGTGGTTGATTAGTCATGATGTTCAAGTGACCAATACCAATGGCACAGTTTACCCTGGATATTCTTTGCACTGGCAATATGATGGATTAACTCGCTCAAGCTGATGTTGTCTTGGTGTTTTTGGTTGTCAAGAGGGCCTAATCCGAGTGGATGATCAGACAGGCGTAGAGTCGTCCGTTGAGGCATTGTTTGATGTAATTCGGGTGCTATAGCCTGCTTTTCAGCTCGGTGGGCGATGTTATTGAGTGGTGCAAGGTACAAACCGAATGCCAGAGGAAGTTCGACCTCGTGAATAAATTCACTGTATACCGGTGGAACCGGATCGTCACCAAAGACAACCAATACTGGCGATGGGGATTGTGCTAATTGAGCGTAGGCTTCAATGAGTGCTTGTGTGAGGGTTTGCTCACCCGCAGCAATGGATGTAGACGTCGTAGTATTATCATTCACAATACCAAAAATACCACTGGCAGTATTGTGCACTGATTGACTAAAAGCCATTGGTGATAAAGCTTGCTGCTGGGCAATATCCTTAAGTAAGCCTAAGGTTCTGGTAAGTTCACCATGACGAGATGCAAAAATACTACGGCAATGCATATCGGGTTGGCATTGGTATGCCGCGGTTAGCATCATTTTGGTTAAGCGACTAAAGCGCCGACGTTGCATGGCAGGAATGTGTGCTAATGCTGGTGAGTCAGATTTTGGCGACAAGTCGCCATTAGGCTGTTGCCATTGCTGCCAACGTTCTGTTGTCTGAAAGTCCGCAGACCATGCACCCCATGATAGAAGATCAAATACTAATTGCACTACATTCCCTCTATAACTGCCTAGCTATCCTTATCTAATTGTTAATAATAATCATGCCAATAATGAATATTCGTTAACCTTGCCGATTGTACACTGAAGTGAATGTAGATAAGAAGTCGTGTGGACGAAAAAGGCTAATAGCAGAGGGTTTATTGAACAAAGTGATTGTGCAATAAAAAAGCGCGACGGTAAACGTCGCGCTGATTGCTTATAGCCTAATAAAATAGCTTTACCGCTTGATGTAATAGCTTATTGGCTCGGAAAGCTTTGTTGTAGTTTCTTGACTGCTGCTTTGATTTTACGAGCGTTTTCTGGCCCCATGCGGATCAACAGTTTTTGTGCATTGGGTAATGCCTCAAGATTGGGATCGACATATTTATAGTTAACACTGATCGATGATAATTCAATAGGATCTTCAATAATGGGCGCATCAGCAACCATGCTGAAAACCTGCTGCATTCGCGTATCAAAGTCAATGTTACTGTAACCTAGTTCAGTAAAAGCTTCGGCAAATAATGGCTTTAACTCATTGTAAGTACTGATTAAATCTTTATCACTCAGCTCCTCTATAAAATTAGCGTATAAATCATATCTATGATAACTGTCTGGATTAAGATAGATTTTGTTGGTTATTTCGCTCACGGTAAATTTTGTATCGGGGCCTTTTAACGGGCTCGCTTTACGCACCATATTGCCTTGGGCTAAGTTATCGACAAATACCACAAATTGGCGGGCAATGTCTTTTTTCAAGATCATTGGCGCAATTTTCATGCCGTTAGCAATGGCTAATGTTTTTGCTTCTACAAAATCATCAGACTCATCTAAGGTGGGGAGTGGCTCTATCGTTGCGGCAGCGGATTCTCCAGTGGGCACTACATCATCTGTTGTGGCAATGCTTTCTGGTTCTTCAATAGGCGTTTGCTCTATTGGCGTCTCAGGAACTGATTCTGGCAGTTCAACTGGGGTGATAACAACGGGTTCAAATTCATCAGTGTCATCACTGGTAAAATAGAAATAACTGCTTGCGCCTAACAATGCAATCACCGCGATAGCGATTAACATCTTGTTAGACCCTGGCTTTTCAGAACCTGGAGGGGTAATTCGGTCTTCTTCATTAACTTGCATTTCAATTCCTTGGTGTGATTGCTAATCGGTACAAATATCTAGGTGGAGTCGAAAAATTGTGCATAGTACCATTTTGCAATATTCGGCTGACTTGTCTAGTGATAACTGATGATAATGAACAATATATTACGATTAGTATTGTATTATGCTTGGACATATTGTTGTCTATCACCTATCCAGCGTTGAATGATAGCGTCTACGTTTTGTGGCACTTGCTGGTTAACGTGTACGGCTAATTTTTGAGTAGGTTCAATTAAGTGTTGATCGCGAAGTAAATCTGCGATTTTGAGATCGGCTAAACCTGTTTGTTTTGTCCCGAGCACTTCACCAGGCCCTCTAATTTCGAGATCTTTTTGGGCGATGATGAAGCCGTCGTTACTGTTTCGCAGAACACCTAAGCGTTTGGTGGCCGTTTGCGACAATGGCGCTTTATAGAGTAACACGCAATGACTGGCTACCGCGCCTCGGCCGACTCGACCTCTTAATTGGTGTAACTGCGCTAGGCCTAATCGTTCAGGATTTTCGATGATCATTAAACTGGCATTGGGTACGTCAACACCCACTTCTATGACGGTAGTGGCGACTAATAAGTTTACATCACCCGCTTTAAATTGCGCCATAATGGCCTGTTTGTCAGCGCTTTTCATTCGGCCATGGATCAAGCCTATTTTGAGTTCAGGTAATGCTATGGTGAGTTCCGCTGCAGTGTCTTCAGCAGCTTGGCATTCAAGCACTTCAGATTCTTCAATTAAGGTACATACCCAATAAGTTTGGCGATTATCATGTAATGCTGCTTGTTTGACTCGCTCAATAACGTGTTCGCGGCGGCTATCAGCAACGGCAACGGTCGTCACGGGTGTGCGCCCTGGGGGAAGTTCATCAATAATCGAGGTATCAAGATCTGCATAGGCTGTCATGGCTAAGGTGCGCGGAATTGGCGTGGCCGTCATAATTAACTGGTGCGGGTGAAAGCCTTGGCTGACGCCTTTTTCTCGTAAACCTAAGCGTTGATGAACGCCAAAACGATGTTGCTCGTCAATAATAATCAGCGCCAGTTTGTTAAATACCACCGCTTGTTGAAATATCGCATGAGTACCGATCACCATTTGGGCTGCACCAGAGGCAATGTTTTCAAGGGATTGGACTCTAGCTTTACCTTTGAGTTTGCCTGCTAACCAACCTATTTTCACTCCCAGAGGTTCAAACCATGCGGCAAAATTGCTGGCATGTTGTTCAGCGAGTAACTCGGTCGGCGCCATCATGGCCACTTGGTATCCGTTTTCAATAGCCTGCAATGCTGCAAGCGCCGCCACCAGCGTTTTTCCTGAGCCAACGTCACCTTGAACTAAACGCATCATGGGCGTTGGATGCTGAATATCTTGGCGGATTTCGGTCACTACGCGCTGTTGTGCCCCCGTTGGCTTAAAGGGTAACAGGGCTAAAAAAGGGCTTGATAATTGGCCGGTTGCAGGCATAGGCACTGCGGCATCTTGGTTACTACGTTGGCGTAGTTGCAACATACTGAGGTTATGAGCAAGCAGTTCTTCTTGTATTAACCTTTGCTGTGCCGGATGCTGACCTTGTTCTAATTCAACAGGTGATACCGAGCTGTGGGGACGATGTAAAATATGCAGCGCATCGCGAAGACTTATATTGTTTGGCTGCAGGCCATTGGGTAATAATTCTGGCAATCCACCATCATCTAACATGGTTAAGGCTTGCTCGGTCAGTTTTATCCAACTGGCTTGTTTTACCCCTTCTGTTGTCGGGTATATAGGCGTTAGTGTGTCGCTTAATGTGACTGATCCACCAGGATGAATAATTTGATATTCGGGGTGAACAATTTCTTTGTGATGATTGCCGCGACGTATTTCACCGTAAGCCCGAATGGTGGATCCATTTTCCATGGCGTTACGTTGTGCCATTGAAAAATTAAAAAAACGCAGGCTCATCATTCCGCTGTGATCGCGAACATTACACATTAGCATACGTCGCCGACCTTGCATTATTTGAGTCGACTGAATTTCGGCTTCTATGGTGCCATAACTGCCAGGAGGCAACGCGGCAATGGGGTAGATTTGCGTACGGTCTTCATAACGCAGGGGTAAATGAAACAGTACATCTTGTACTGTTTTAATACTTAACTTAGCCAGTTTTTCCGCGACCTTTTTAGCAACACCTTTAAGGTCGGTGATCGGAACAAGATCCAGTCGTAGCAAATTGTGCGCACCCCAAGTTGGTGATTAAAGATGTAAAAAAGCATTGTAATTTCAAACTGTCAATTTCGAATCACTGTAATTATATACATATGTTTAAGGTATCTTAGCAGACTTTCAATACAAGGCAATATTAAGCCGCTAATTATAACCAACCCTTTTGTTTGGCGATTCTGGCGGCATCAATTCGGTTGCTTGCATTGAGTTTATTAATCACTTCTGACAAATAGCTTCGTAAAATTACCCAACCTGCATGACTAAGTAACTGGTGTAACCTAAGTAACCCGCCAGAAGCACTACACCTTCACGGCGGCCAATACGTAAGCCGCTCCAAGCAAACGGTAATACCATGAAAGCAAAGATCAGCATGGCGATAAAATCGATTTGGTTAAATCCGGCAGCGGAGACAGGGTGGATTAACGCCGTTGCGCCTAAAATACCGAGCACATTGAAAATGTTTGATCCAACCACATTACCGATGGCAATGTCACTTTGACCTTTCAGTGCAGCCATCACCGAGGTGACAAGTTCTGGCATGCTGGTGCCAATCGCCACAATAGTTAAGCCGATGATGACTTCGCTAATGCCAAATTGCTTGGCTAAATCCACAGCACCATTAACAAATAATATGCCACCACCGACCAGCATAGCGATACCCATAATAATTAATGCTATTGATAACCCTGGGTGTTGAGGGCTGGCATCAAGATCAAGATCTTCGGGATTATTTTTGGCGCTGACATAACTAAACACTAAATAGCTAACAAGTGCACTGAATAAAATGGCACCGTCGATAAAGCTCACTTCACCATCAAGCAGTAAAAACCACATTAATACCGATGCACAAATCATGATAGGGATGTCGCGCTTAACCATTTGAGATTGCACTGTAATAGGGCGAATAAGGGAGGTAATAGCTAAAATTAAGCCGATATTGACAATATTGGACCCCACCACATTACCTAAAGCAATCCCAGGGTTACCTGCTAATGCCGATTTTACACTTACCGCCAATTCAGGGGCGCTAGTACCAAATGCTACAATAGTTAAGCCTATAATCAGTGGTGCAATGCCTAAACGAAGCGCTACAGCACTGGCTCCGCGCACAAGAGCTTCTGCACCAAAGGTTAAAATGATAAAACCGCCGATAATGGTTAACGCAATGAGCATGAGAGTCTCTGCCTAAGTAAGGGTGTGTAACAAGATTGATATAGTTGATGGGGCGTATATTGACAGAATATGTCAAAAAAATACACGCATATTGCGTGTATTTTTTTTAAGATAGTTAATCATTTAGTGGGTGATTATAATTCGTCTTCCCAACGTACTTTAGCACCGCGGACACCTTCTACTTTGGCGCTAAATGCTTTTTCCAGAACGTGACGTTTAATTTTTAACGTCGGCGTTAATACGTCGCTCTCAATGGTCCAGTCATCATTTACGATTATAATGGCATCAATATTTTCATGTGATTCAAGCTTGGGATTAATACTGTCGAGGTTCTCTTTTAATGAGGTTCTTACTTCCTCGCGCGGCTGTAATTTTGAACCTTCAGAAAGCTGCACCAAAGCGATAGGGTGCGGTAAGCCAGAACCAATAACACAAATCAACTCAATATGTGAATCTTGAGCCAATTTACGTTCAATAGGTACCGGTGAAACATATTTGCCTTTTGACGTTTTAAAGTTGTCTTTGACTCGACCGGTAATATCGATATAACCGTCTTCGTCGATTTCACACAAATCGCCAGTGAGGAAAAAGCCGTCTTCAGTAAATGCTGCAGCGGTAGCGGCTTCTTGTAGGTAATAGCCACTCATTAAGCCTGGGCTTTTGACTAATAACTCACCTTGTTCAGTTTGACGCACTAAGCATCCTTCAACCGGACGGCCAACCGTGCCAATTTTCTTGGCATTGAATGGGTAATTGATTATCGAGTAAGCACAGTTTTCGGTCATACCCCACGCTTCACAAATATCAATGCCGATGCTGTTATACCATTGCAGTAATGATGGTGGGATAGGCGCGGAACCTGAGCCATTTAAGCGAGATTGATCGAGTCCTAAACCGCTCTTAATTTTACGCTTAACGATACTGCTAATAATGGGTAATTTCAGTAATGTGTTGAGTTTTTTGACGCCAATTTTATTGATGATATTTAATTGAAATACCGTCCATAAGCGCGGCACGGAGAAAAATATCGTTGGACGACAACGCTGAATATCATCAACAAATGAGTCGAGGCTTTCTACAAAAGAAATCGTTGCTCCAGAATAGAATGATGAACCTTCTATCGCCACACGTTCAGTAATGTGTGCCAGAGGTAAGTAAGATAATAGTCGGTCAGTCGTATTGGTTTGTAAATCACGAATGACCGCTTCACAGGCCCAACAATAGCTGGTAAAGGTTTGTATCACGCCTTTGGGTTTGCCGGTTGACCCCGAAGTATAAATGAGTGTCATGACTTGATCAGCCGTTGGCAGCTGCTCGTCAACAAGCGGCTGACCCAGCGTTAACAGTTGCTGCCAATGATATTGAGCTGGCATAGTGTCATAAGGCATGGCTAAGCGGAGGATTTCACCGCCCACAGCCGCTTCTTGTTCAGGCCAATGATCGAGCTTGCCGGTAAAGATGGCTTTGGCACCGCTATGTTCAAGTATATAGCGAATGGTTTCAGCATTCGCGGTTGGATAAACCGGTACACTAATGTAACCACCGTACATTAATGCTAAATCGACAATAAACCACTCGGCGCAGTTTTTAGACAGTACAGCAACTTTGTCGCCACGTTCTAGACCTAAATGACGCAGTGAACCTGCAATTTGTTGCATTTTTTGTTGAACTTCACGCCAGGTGAAATCCACATACTTACCGTCAATTGGCTGGCGAAGGTAAACTTTATCGCCTTGTGTATCAACCCAATGAGACAACATCTCAACCGGCGTTTTAATTAAATTTTCCATAGACGCTTCCATAGTTCTTTATTGTTATTGTAGGTCTTTATAAACTTATTATGGCTATTTTTGTGCGCTGGCGCAAACAATTGCACACTATGTGTGCAAGGTAACATTATAAACACGTTAGCAGGATCTGCTGAATTAACAATAGGTATTGAGTAAATACTCTACAATGGGGGGCCCACAGATAATAAAAAAGGCGCTCTAGGCGCCTTTAAACAATATTATACCGTTGGGCTTAGATTTCCATTATTCCGTCCATTTCAACCAATGACCCTTTTGGTAACGCTTTGATGCCAATAGCGGCACGAGCAGGGTAAGGCTGTTGAAAATAACGGCTCATAATTTCATTAACTGTGGCGAAATGAGACAGATCGGTCAGGAAGATATTTAACTTAACGATATCACTCATTTTTCCGCCTGCAGCTTCGCATACCGCAGATAAATTTTCGAAAACTTGCACGACTTGTTCAGCAAAATCATCGCTTACCATGGTCATGGTTTTTGGATCTAATGGAATTTGACCTGAAAGATAAACGGTACTGCCGACTTTAACGGCTTGTGAGTAAGTGCCAATTGCTTGTGGGGCTTTGTCGGTTGCGATGATAATTTTTTCAGCCATGTTGTACTCTCTTTATTGTGATCAGTGACTAGCGATTACGCGAGGTGCGTAATACTTCAGGTAAAACGCGTATCCTGCGCATTACGTTGGCAAGATGGACACGATCTTTAACTGAAATACGTAAATTAATCAAATACACTCGGCCATCACGCTCTTCGGTACTGAGATTGTGAATATTTGACCCAGCTGAAGCGATAATCGAGGTGATTTTAGCCAGCGCACCTTGATGGTTAACAATTTCGACGCGCAGATTAGCTTGGTACTCTGCGCCTTCTACGTTGTCCCAATGCACAGATATGTACTTATCAGGCTCGCCTTGATAGCCACGAATATTGGCACAGCTTTCCATGTGAACCACTAAACCTTTGCCTGGACTCACATGGGCAATGACGGCATCGCCAGGGATAGGGCGACAACAATTAGCGTAGGTCACCAACATACCTTCAGCGCCACGAATTGGCATCTGCAAGGTTTCGTTATTATGATCGTGAGCGTCTAGCTGTTGGCCTAATAAACGTTGGGCAATCACAATACTCATGGCATTACCTAAGCCAATATCGGCCAGTAATGAGTCCAGCGAAGTATGTTTGGTTTCTTTAATCACTTTCTCAAGTAAATCGGCTGGAATAGTTTCAAGTTTAGTATCACCCAAGGCATGGTTTAACAAACGCTTACCTAATGCAATGGCGTTATCACCTTTAAGGCTCTTCAATACTTGCCTAATTTTACCACGAGCTTTACCGGTGACCACAAAGTTTAACCATGCAGCATTAGGACGAGCGCCTTTAGCGGTAATAATTTCAACCGTTTGCCCAGAGATCAGTGGCTGGCTCAGAGGATAAGCTTGGCGATTGACTCTCGCCCCCACGCAGGTATTACCCACATCAGTATGCACTTCGTAGGCAAAGTCGACCGCTGTGGCATTAACCGGCAATTCTAAAATACGGCCTTCTGGGGTAAACACATAAATTTCTTCAGGAAATAGCTCTGTTTTAACGTTTTCAACAAATTCAAATGAGCTGCTGGCGCTTTGCTGCAATTCCAGCAAACTTTGCATCCATCGGTGAGCACGAACTTGAGAGGTACTTTGCTGAGCCGAATCAATCTTATTTTTATACATCCAATGTGCAGCGACACCTTTGTCGGCCATTTGATCCATTTCTTCAGTGCGAATTTGCACTTCAACAGGAACCGCATGAGGACCAAATAATGATGTGTGCAATGATTGATAACCGTTGGCTTTTGGAATAGCGATATAATCTTTAAAACGTCCTGGGCGCGGCTTGTATAATCCGTGCATAGCGCCTAAAACGCGATAACAGGTATCGATAGAGTCAACAATAACGCGGAACGCATAGATATCCATAACCTCTTGAAATTGCAGTTCTTTACTGCGCATTTTTCGATAAATCGAGTAGAGGTTTTTTTCACGGCCTTTGACTTTTGTGGGTATTCCAGCCTCTTCAAGGCGTTTTTCAATAGCAAGTTCAATACTGTTAATCAGTTCTTTACGATTCCCCCGGGCCGCTTTGACAACATCGCGGATCACTCTATGGCGCATAGGGTAATAGGCTTGAAAACCTAAGTCTTCAAGTTCGATTTTGATATTGTGAATACCTAATCGATTAGCAATTGGGGCGTAGATTTCTAGGGTTTCACGAGCAATACGACGGCGTTTATCAGGGCGCAGTGCGCCTAAAGTACGCATGTTGTGGGTTCGATCAGCCAATTTGATGAGGATCACCCGAATATCTTGAGTCATTGCCATCATCATTTTACGGAAGTTTTCCGCTTGGGCTTCTTTTCTATCACGAAACTTGATTTTATCAAGCTTTGATACACCTTCCACTAGTTCTGCAACAGCAACACCAAATAACTCAGAGAGTTCTTCTTTGGTGACAGGTGTATCTTCGATGGTGTCATGAAGTAAGGCAGCCATAAGCGACTCATGATCGAGACGCATGTCTGCCAAGATGCGGCTAACCGCAACGGGATGGGTAATGTAAGGCTCGCCACTTGTGCGCATTTGCCCTTCGTGGGCATCACGCGCAACCAAATAGGCCTGCTTGAGTAATTCTACTTGATCCGGCTCTAAATAGCTGGATGCTGACTCTTTTAGACCTTCAAACAGATACAAGTGGCGCTACTCCTTATAAAACGCGGCCTTCTGCAATGGCTGCGACAGCGGCAATTTCAGCGGCTTCACGTTCACGAACAGTTTGGCGCTCATCAGCATCTAAAGTGTTTGAGGTGACTAAACCTAATTCGATTTCACGTAATGCGACAACCGTTGGTTTATCATTCATCTCATCAACCATAGGTTCTTTACCTTGGACGGCGATTTGGCGTGCACGACGCGCTGCAACCAGGATCATATCAAAACGGTTGCCGATTTTGTTTACGGCGTCTTCTACAGTTACGCGAGCCATGTGTTGAAACTCCAGTGTTATCTATGGGAAAAAAGGACGCAAAATTGTACACTATGACAATTAATTTGCCAAGAGATCAGTAATCATATCATTGTGGGCACACTGCTGACTAGCACAGGTTAATCGTTGACTGCGGATAATGGCGCTTAAATCGACCAATGCGTCATCAAAATCATCATTTACAATCACAAAGTCATATTGAGCGTAATGTGACATTTCTGAAACGGCTTGTGCCATACGTGAATCAATCACTTGTTGATTGTCTTGGCCTCGACCGGTTAAACGGCGTTCAAGCTCGGACTTAGACGGGGGTAAAATAAACACCCCTACTGCCGTTTTCATCAATTTTTTAACTTGCTCTGCGCCTTGCCAATCAATATCAAGAAACACATCGATACCTTTATCTAAGGTTTGTTCGATGACGCGCATGGAGGTGCCATAAAAATTGCCAAAGACTTCTGCCCATTCAAGAAAGGCATTTTGGTCAATTAATGCTTTAAATTGCTCAATAGTCACGAAATGATAATGCTGTCCATCGACTTCGCCAAGGCGAGGTTTACGGGTCGTATGTGACACAGAAACCTGTTTATCGCTGGGTTTATCTTTTAATAGTGCTGATATAAGTGATGATTTACCTGCGCCACTAGGGGCTGACACAATAAAAAGATTTCCACGAGTGCTCATAAATAAGGTTGCTCATCCGATTATTCATTAAGAAAGCTTAACATTATACTCGTTAACAGTAGGGTTATGCTAGCGCAATCATAGAGATTGCTGATGAGTCTTATCGCGATAAGATGGATAAAAGTGACTTGCAAAAGTAGGAATAAAAAAGTAATCCAAAATCTAGCTTGGGTCTGGCTTTATAAGATAAATTCTGTAGGCTTTGGGCTATTAATAGCGGTTGTCGATTTTGATGATAACAACAATCCTTTAACCTTGTAATAGCGGTGTAGAATCACCGACGATTTCTGTTATGTAGCCAGCTGTTTTGATTTTTTTGTAAATTAATAGGAATGATTGATGTTTGTAAAACCCCTACTGTGCCGAGATGGTCGTGACACAGGCTTAAGGTTAATGGTAATTATATTAGCAGCATTTTTGTTGTTAACTGTCGCTGCTATCGTATTCCCGGCGAGTGTAATTAATTGGGTTGTGACGCTAACGATAATGCCTATTGTTGGTTTGTCTGCTGTTCGTCGCCTAAATGACGTCAATAAATCGATTAAATTGGCGATGGTTTGTGTCGTTCCTGTGGGCGTTTTTGGCATATTGACTTACTTTATGGCGCCTTTAGGCGCACTAGCAGGAGTGTTTTTGTTTGGCCTAGCTTGTGGTGGCTATTTGGCCTTTATGCCGGCTAAAAGTAAGATTAATTATGTGCAAGGCTATAATGGACCCAGTATGGTGCCAGTATCTTTTGCGGGCTCGGTACATCACCGACAAGAACCGGTAATGAAGAGGCGGGTTATGCCTGTTCATGCTATGCCAGAGAGTACATTTTCATCAACAGAGTTAACGGATGATGAAGTGAACTTTACGGGGGCGGTTGAGCCAGATTCTTTCGAGAGAGAAAAATACCAATTAAATGATGATGTGGTGCAGCAGGCAAGTTCCGAGCAAACTGACGCACACATGGACCATGACGTTGATGAGAAAATTGAGGATGATCAAGTGAGATCATTTTCTACATCATCTGCTCGCAGTAATCAGCCTCTTTATGTTGATCAGGATGCATTGCATTCAGGGTCGATTACCGAGCTTGCAAAATCTTGGCTTAATGTGGCCAAGTTACATCAGCAAAAGCTTATTTTAATCGGAAAAATTACTGCTGCCATTGTCGCTGCCGGTTTGGTTGTATATTTAGTTTCCGCCTTAATCAGTGTTTTTTCTGGCGAGGCGACAGAACAAACTGACCATGCTGATGAGATGATCAATCAACAACAAGCCAGTAGTCGACAAATGATTGAACTGCCGGATGGGTTTTGGTTAGTACTAGACGGCGATGTTCTGATTGTACGCTGGTTAGGGGATCGCGGTGATGCTAGACGCTTGTGGCATTTAGCCAGCGCCATAGGCGATAAAACCTGCGCCAACCTTGAATTTAATGATGGTAGTCGTTATCGACCCCTCACGGTTGATCGGTTACAGGACAGTGCCACTGAAGCCAGATTTACGCCGCTGGATAAAGATGCCATTGTCAATAATGTCGCGCTTAAAGGTAGCTTTAAGTTGTGTGGTTATGAATTTAGCTTAAAGGGCAGCCAAGCAACATTAATGCAAAACCCTCAATTTGAAATGATACTAAGCCAGTAACCATTAGGGAGATAATCAGACAGTAGAGCTCTGTCGGTTATCTTTGGCTATGATAAAGATGAGTTTGGAGTTGTGATTGGTTAATTTTATCCGCAAAAATGTGTTGCCTCAGTTTGGTTTTAGGGGCGAGCATAGTACGCTTCATCCACTGGGTAATGGCCATATTAATCAGACTTTTTTGGTGAATGATAACGCTAAAACGATGGTCTTGCAGCGTATCAATACCCAAATATTTACCGATCCTAAGGTGATGATTCAAAATGCCAGCAATATTAGTCAGCATTTACTCACTAAGCGTCAACAGCAGCAATATCCATTGCAAGTGGTGAGTCCAATAGCCACCGTTTCAGGTGCACTTTACTTGAATTTAGGTGAGCAAGGGTTTTGGCGAGCAATAGATTATTTGCCCCATAGCGATACGATTGAAGTGGTTGATACCGCCCAACAAGCCATGCTGGCCGCCGAGGCTTTTGGCCATTTTGCCGCGGCGTTGAGTGATTTAACCCCCAATGACATTATCGATGTTATTCCCAACTTTTTGAATTTACCCCAGCGTATCACTCAATTGCATGAAGCAATGGTTAATGATGTCAACGGTCGATTAGTTCAGTGTAAAAAATGGCCAGACTTGTGCTTAGCACAAACGGATTTATTAGCAGAGTTAGTACAATATGAAGCTGCCTTACCGCTCAGAATTTGTCACAATGATACTAAAATCAATAATATGTTGTTTGATAGTCGAGATATGTCCAGTCTGGCTATTATTGATTTAGATACCTGCATGAAAGGGTATTTGATGTATGACTTTGGTGATATGGTGCGGGCTTTTTGTTCACCTGAGCTGGAAGACTCGACTGACTTAGGCAATGTGTATGCACGACCTGAGATCATTATTTCTGCGGCAAACGCGTATATAGCGTCTCTCGCTGGCATCATTACCCCGCTTGAAAAGCGCAGTTTATGGCTAGGAACTAAAGTGATGCCGTTAATGCTTGGTGTACGATTTTTAACTGATTATTTAAATGGTGATGTTTATTTTGGGATCAAGCACCAAAATCATAATCTTGATCGCGCGATAAATCAGCTAACTATTTATCAAAGTCTACTGAGGCAAGAAGCTGCGTTAAAGTCATTATTTAACGCTTAGCTGCCATAGTTAACCATTTATTTGAACGAAATAAGGATCTCGTTGATGTTAAATATGCTCAATAAATATAAATGGATTTTATTTGATGCTGACGAAACATTATTTCATTTCGATGATTTTGCGGGATTGAAATTAATGTTCTCTCGATTTAATATTGATTTTAACATCGAAAACTTTGCTGTTTATCAGCAGGTCAACAAACCACTATGGGTTGAATACCAAAATGGTGTAATTAGTGCTGCGCATTTACAACACACTCGGTTTCATGACTGGGCGACAAAGTTGTCTGTTACCCCGCAACATCTAAACAGTCAATTTCTGGCGGCAATGGCCGATATTTGTCAGCCATTACCCGGTGCCCGGGAATTGATTGACTCATTAAATGGTAGGGTCAAGCTTGGCATCATTACTAATGGTTTTACCGAGTTACAAAATATCCGCTTGAGTCGCACAGGCTTTCAAGGTGCCTTTAATCCTGTGGTTATCTCTGAACAACTGGGTAAAGCAAAACCTGATGTGGCTATTTTTCATCATGCGTTTGGCTTAATGGGGGAGCCGGAGAAGCATCAAGTACTCATGGTCGGTGATAACCTACATTCTGATATTTTAGGCGGTATCAATGCCGGTATCGACACCTGTTGGTTAAATCATCATGATGCACCTGTGACTAATAATATCTCTCCAAGCTATCAGGTCCGTAATTTAGCTGAACTACATCAATTATTGCTGCCCGATGCCACTCAATAGTTGGTCAGTTCAGACATAAAAAAGCCATTCGACTGAATGGCTTTTTTTATCAGCTGATTTTAAAGAGTGTTATTGAAATAAATCTTCAGCAACATTGTCGATAAAGATATCACCACTTTGCGGTGTTTCGGTGACATATTCTTTGGGTTCTGTACCTTCAACAAAATACTCAAACTGTGTGGTGTGGTCTGTCTTACGTGTTAATTTACCCGTGGCTAAATCAATACGTGCAGAGACAATCCCTTTCGGTGGAATAACCGGCGCTTCCGGGCTACCCGCGAGGGCTTTATTCATAAAGTCATTCCAGCCAGGACCTGCGGTTTTCGCCCCTGCTTCACCACCCGATATTTGATCGGGGTCGCCATTGGCCACCCAGCTTGAGCGACCGAGTTGACGACCAAAATCATCAAAACCAACCCAGAAGGTCGCGGTAAGTGTAGGATTAAAACCACTGAACCAAGTATCTCGAGACTCGTTAGTTGTTCCTGTTTTACCCGCAATATCATGACGTCTAATTAATTTAGACGCTCGCCATGCAGTACCATTCCATCCCGTACCTTGGCTCCAGTCACCGCCGCCCCAAATAACGCTCTTTAACGCTTCAGTGATCAAAAATGCCGTTTGTTCAGAAATGATCCGCTTAGCAAAGCGAGCTTGTGGGTTACTGCAAATATTTTGTTCAACAGTCAGTAAATCGACCTCAGTTTCTTCGTCTAATGTATCTGCTGATGGGCTTACCGCTTGTTGAGATAGCTCTTCAGCCATCGCAGCAAATGGGTCATCAATAGCCACTGGTTCTTCAACAGAAGGCTCTGGTTTACTGCATGCAATAGTCGGTATGGTTTGTTCAATAATGTTGTCGTATGAGTCGGTCACGTGATCGATATAATAAGATTCAACTAAATAACCGCCATTAGCAAAGCTATTAAATGCCGTGGCAACTTGTAATGGTGTCACTGACGGCGACCCTAACGCTAACGATTCATTTCGTGGTAAATCACTCGGATCAAAACCAAACTTCACCAGCTCTTTGATGGTGTCGTCTAAACCGGTATGTCGCATCGCTCTGACCGACATAACGTTAATCGACTGAGCTAAGCCGACACGTAAGCGTGTTGGTCCACCATAAACATCGGGTGAGTTTTTAGGGCGCCACGCTGTGCCCTGACGGGTATCAGGTTTGTTAATCGGTGCATTATTAATGAGCGTCGCCAAGGTATAGTCTTTTTCTAATGCCGCAGCATAAATAAAAGGCTTAATATTGGAACCTAATTGGCGTTTAGCTTGGGTTACTCGATTGAATTGACTTTTGCGAAAGCTAAATCCACCCACGAGGGTTTTGATTGCGCCGTCATGAGGTTCAAGTGAGACGGTTGCACTCGAGACTATTGGGATTTGTGACAATTGCCAATGCTTACCATTATGGCGGATCCACACTTGTTGGCCGGCGGTGAGTATATCGGCTGCTTGCTTTGGTGGTAAGGTTTGACGTTTATCGGAGATAAACTTACGAGCCCATTTTAAGCCTTTCCATTCAAGTGTAATCAGTTCGCCTTTGTCATCTATCACCTGTGCTTGTTGATCTTTTACGCTCAGCACTGCTGCAGGCATAATGCTTTGCATTGAAGATGTGTTTTTTAAAATAGCGACAATCTCATCGTTATTTAGCGGCGTATCCGTCCATAATTCCGTAACCGGACCACGGTAACCATGGCGTTGGTCATAAGCAAAAACGTTATCTCTTAATGACTCCTGAGCCATCAATTGTAAATCCGATGATATTGTAGTGTAGACATTGTAACCGTTGGTATAGGCTGCTTCTTCACCGTATTTCTGGGTCATATATTCACGCGCCATTTCCGAAATATACGGAGCGTATAAATCAATTTCAGCACCATGGTATTTTGCGCTAGAAGGGCTATTGATTGCCGCTTGATATTCTGCTTGAGTAATATTGCGTTTCTCGAGCATACGGCTTAATACCCAGTTACGACGTGATATGGCTCGTTCTTGGTTTCTAACTGGATTGGCTGCAGATGGGGCTTGAGGTAGACCCGCAATCATTGCCATCTCTGGCAGTGTAAGCTGACTAAGTTCTTTACCATAATAGACTTGAGCAGCAGCGCCCACACCATAGGCGCGGTTGCCTAAGAAAGAGCGATTTAAATAAAGCGTTAAAATTTCTTTTTTGGATAGCGCCTTTTCAATTTTTAGCGCGAGGAATATTTCTTTGATTTTACGAATGTATGTTTTTTCGTTGGTTAAGAAAAATCCTCGGGCAACCTGTTGGGTAATCGTACTTGCCCCTTGACTCTTCTCACCTGTCGTTATCAAGATGATTGCTGCGCGGATAATACCAATCGGATCAATACCGTTATGCTCAAAAAAACGTGCATCTTCGGTGTCGAGTACCGCATTGATTAACTGAACGGGCACCTCTTCATATTCTACAGGTATGCGGCGTTTCTCACCAAATTGAGAAATAAGTTTGCCATCGCGGCTATATATACGCAGCGGAGTTTGTAATTGTACCGTCTTTAGCGAATTAACATCGGGTAAATCAGGCAACACATAAAAGTAAGCGGCTGCTATAGCAGCAACTCCCAGTAGTGATAGGCTAAAAAATGCAATTAATAAACGTTTAAACCATTTCACTCGATAATTCCAGAAAATTACAAAATAGTGGCGCTAGTATATAAGCGGGAGAGTTTTTGGTGAAGTAAAACATGAAATAAGTAAATAGTATTTGTAAAATGTTAAAACATCTTATACAAATACTTTTAACGAGTTGATTATGTGCTAATCTCTTAGAAAATAAGAATAGAATTGTGATGACGGACTATGATTTCTAAATTGTGGAAGCGTCAAGCACCTCAAATGGTCGGGATTGATATTGGGTCTCATGAAATAAAAGCCATTTTGTTGAGCAAGACTGCCGATGGATATAAAATTCAAAACCATATGGCCGTTCCTGTTAGAAAGGGAGCGGTTGTTGACCATGATATTCGTGATTCTGAAGCGGTACTTGAATCACTGAGGCAAATCAGACGAGGTTTACCTAAATCGGTCAAATTTGCAGCAGTCGCTGTTTCAGGTTCCGCTGTTATGACTAAAGTCATCTATATGGATGCCGCGTTGAACGAAGAGGAAATGGAAGCTCAAATTGAAATTGAAGCTGACAACCTTATTCCTTATTCGCTTGATGAAGTCAGCATTGATTTTGAAAGGCTTAGCCCGAATATCACCGATCCAACTAAAGTTAATGTGTTACTGAGTGCATGCCGTACAGAAAACATTGATTCACGTTTGGACGCTTTAGATTCTGTTGATCTAGTTGTCAAAGTTGTTGATGTGGAAGCTTATGCCTTAGGGCGCTCTGCAGAATTAATTTATGGTCAGTTACCTGATGGTGCTAAAGATAAATCCATCGCCATGATTGATATTGGTGCCAATATGACCACATTCTCTGTGGTTGAAAATGGTGACACTACGTTTATACGTGAGCAAGCCTTTGGCGGTGAGTTATTCACTCAATCAATTATGTCATATTATGGAATGCCTCATGATGAGGCTGAACAAGCTAAGATCTCTAGCCAATTACCGCGTAATTATATGTTCGAAGTCTTATCACCATATCAGACACAATTGTTACAGCAAATTAAACGAACGTTACAAATATACTGTACTGCCAGTGGACGTGAAAAAGTTGACTATATCGTTTTGTGTGGTGGTACCGCTAAGTTAGAAGGAATGGTTGAACTACTCGGTAACGAGTTAGGCACCCATACCATTATTGCGGATCCTTTCCAAGGTTGTTTACATGCAGATGATGTTATGAAAAGTCAGCTTCAACCTAATATAAGTAAATATATGCTGGCATGTGGTCTTGCGCTAAGGAGTTATGCTCAATGGCGAACATAAATTTATTACCTTGGCGTGAAGAAGCTAGAGAGAAGCAAAAACGCGACTTTATTGGCATTCTAGCGTTAGTTTTTTTAGTGACATCATTAGTTATATATTTATTTCTGGGTTTTCTAGAGGTTGTCACTGATGACCAACGTCAACGCAATGCATATTTAGCAGCGGAAATTAGCTTACTTGATACCCAAATTGCAGAAATTAGAAAAATTACCGAACGTAAAAAAGACATTGAACGTCGAACTGAAATAATTCTCAACTTACAACAATCGCGTAATTTACCTACTCATGTTTTAGATGAATTAGTCCGTATGGTGCCGCCTGGTATTTATCTCTCAAGTATAGAGAAAAAGGGTAGCGTGTTATTAATCGAAGGACGCAGCGAATCGAATAATAATGTCGCTAATATGATGAGAAAGGTTAAAACCTCTGGTTATCTTAACGATCCAAGTATGCAATCGATTGTGACGCAAAATGAAGAGTTAAGGCAATTACAGCGCTTTAAATTACGTGTCACTATTCGTGATGATTCACAAATAACCAATGCTGATGCGAACCAAGGAGCGAGAAAATGAATCTCGACCTAGATCAATTTAATGATATCGATTTTGAAAATATCGGTGGTTGGCCCAAGCTGGTAAAAGTTGTATTTGCTGTGTTTTTGTCTGTGTGTGTTATCGGTGCCAGTTATTATTTGTTTATTTCAGACTCGATTGATGTGATAAAAGTCGAACAGCAGAAAGAAATCCAACTACGTGAAGATTTTGAAACTAAATATCGTTTAGCTGCTAATCTAAAACTGTATCGAGAACAACTAGATATAATGGAAGTGCAGTTTGCCGAGTTGCTTAAAATGCTGCCTTCTGAAAATGAAATGCCAGGTTTATTAGATGATTTAACGTTTGTTGCCACTGACGCGGGCCTTAGAATTAACAGTCTAGATTGGGATGATGAAATCGAACGTGATTTTTATATTGAATTTCCAATAAAGATGTCAGTAGTCGGTGATTATCATCAGATGGGTAATATGGTCAGTGGTGTTGCAAAATTACCTCGAATTGTCAGTCTGCATGATTTTATAATAAAGCAGAATGATGCCGGTGGATTATCAATGGATATTCTCGCCAAAACCTATCGCTTTAAAGAAGGGGCTGAATTAACGCAACAGGCCAATAAGGAGCAGAAATAATGAAGTTTTTGCTTTTATTGTTATCAATGGTGTTTTTATTGAGTGGTTGTATCGGTGATCGCAGCGATTTAGAGTTATTTGTTACTACTACAAAGGCGCAACACGTTGCACGTATACCGCCATTGAAGCAAACACCTAAGTTTGAACATTTTGCTTATCAAGCTGAATTGATGCGCAGTCCGTTTGTTCCACCGTCTAGGGAATTGACTGAAGAGGTGATTGATACATCTAAAGATTGTTTACAGCCAGACTTAAAGCGTCGCAAAGGCCGTTTAGAAACCTATGCATTAGACATTTTAAGAATGCGTGGAACATTGAGTGAAGAGAGTACTATTTGGGCTTTAATAGAATCTAGTGATGGCAATGTTTATCGTATGGGTGTAGGTGAATATTTAGGGCTTTATCATGGACGAATTGCTAAAGTAACGACGCAATTTATCGAAATTATAGAATTAATCCCTGATGGTTCAGGTTGCTGGACTGAAAGAACCAGCAATTTAGAATTATCAGGAAAATAACGTGCGAAGGATGAGTGAATAATGGAATCTTCTGCCGCGATGAAAAAAGCAATAACAAAGTTATTATTTTTTAGAGCGCTCTTAGGCGCAGTTTTATTAATGGGTCTAGTACCCAATGCGATAGCTGCTAATCGTCTTATGGACGTCAAATATCATTCAATGGTTGATCACCAATTAGAATTAGAGTTGATTTTTGAATCATCAATAGTGTCACCGTCTGTTGATTTATCGGCAGACCCGGCAGAAATTATGTTGATGTTCTCTGACACTATTTCTAATTTAAATAAAAACAAAATTCCGGTAAATGCTGTTGGTGTAAAAGAAGTAAATACACAACAACAAGGTGGCAATTTACAAATCATTGTCGCCATGAATAAAGTAAAGCCATATCAAGGTAAAATTGTTGATAATAGTTATCGATTAACCATAAATGATGATGTCTCCGGTCCAGTAGAAGCAAACAATCCATTTGTTAATGGTATTAGCAGTATTGACTTTCGCCGCAATAAAACCGGTGGTGGAGAAATATTATTTAATCTTAGCAATCGTTCTGTCGCGGCAAATGTAGAGCAAGTCGGTTCAAAGCTTGAAATAAAACTCTATAACACAGATATTGGCAATGATTTACTTTACGTCATGGATGTTCAAGACTTTGCCACACCAGTGAATAGTTTTGAAACATTTAAAGATGATTTGACCACCCGTATCTTGGTCGATGTTGACGGTAACTATGACTATAACTATCGCCAAGACGGCAATGTATTTAAAGTTAGCGTAGACAAAGTCGAACGAGTCTCTGTTGCTAAAGAGGCTAAAAAATATAATGGTCGTTCATTGTCACTAAACTTCCAAAACATAGCGGTTCGTACCGTGTTGCAAATTATTGCTGATTATAACAACTTTAACCTTGTGACAAGCGATACGGTTGAAGGTGATATTACCTTGCGTTTAGACGATGTGCCTTGGGATCAAGCATTAGACCTTATTTTACAAACTAAAGGTCTAGATAAACGCATTGAAGGCAATATTTTAATGGTGGCACCGAGTGAAGAGCTTGCCATTCGTGAAAGTAATGACTTGAAAAACCGACAAGAAGTCAAAGAATTAGCACCGCTATATTCTGAATTCTTACAAATAAACTACGCCAAAGCTGTTGATATATCGGAGTTACTTAAAACCACCGATTCAACCTTATTATCATCTCGAGGCAGTGTTGCCGTAGATGAACGTACAAATACGCTATTGGTAAAAGATACGGCTGAGATTTTAGAAAACGTACACCGCTTGATTGAAGTATTAGATATCCCCATTAAACAAGTGCTAATTGAAGCACGTATGGTGACAGTTAAAGATGATGTGTCTGAAGATCTAGGTATTCGCTGGGGCATAACAGATCAGCAGGGTTCTAAAGGCACTTCTGGTACTATTGGAGGTGCAACCAGTATTGCCAATGGTATTATTCCAAGCATTGATGATCGCCTTAACGTGAATCTACCGGCTGCGGCAAGTTCGGCTACTAGTATTGCTTTTCATGTGGCTAAATTGGCTGACGGTACCGTACTCGATTTAGAGTTAAGTGCATTAGAACAAGAAAACAAAGGTGAAATTATTGCCAGCCCACGTATTACCACTTCTAACCAGAAGTCGGCATACATTGAGCAGGGTGTTGAAATTCCCTATGTTGAGTCTGCATCAAGTGGTGCAACAACCGTGACCTTTAAGAAGGCCGTGCTATCGCTTCGTGTTACACCGCAAATCACCCCAGATGACCGGGTGATCCTAGATCTTGAAATTACCCAAGATTCTCAAGGAACA
The DNA here is from genome assembly GCF_040310145.1 of Shewanella sp. S1-49-MNA-CIBAN-0167. Taxonomy (NCBI): domain Bacteria; kingdom Pseudomonadati; phylum Pseudomonadota; class Gammaproteobacteria; order Alteromonadales; family Shewanellaceae; genus Shewanella; species Shewanella sp. S1-49-MNA-CIBAN-0167. The sequence continues at coordinate 216,384 of NZ_JBEOPO010000001.1, forward strand.
ACGGTTGCTACAGCAACGGGTGAAGCGGTTGCGATTGATACTCAGCGTATTGGTACTCAGGTACTGGTCGATAATGGTGAGACTATCGTATTAGGTGGTATTTATCAGCAAAACTTGATTAGCCGTGTGAGTAAGGTTCCTGTGTTGGGTGATATACCGCTAGTGGGGTTCTTATTTAGAAATTCAACCGACACAAATGAGCGCCAAGAGCTGTTAATTTTTGTAACCCCTAAGATTGTTGCTGACAAACGCTAGTTTCTTTCGCCAATAACAACACTAAAAAGCCAGCTATTTAACCGCTGGCTTTTTTATGGCGGTTATTTTTGCGGCGATAATGATCAAACTCGTTAAATATATCATCACTACACGTCACTCCAGTTTGTCAAATTAGCATTTTAAGTGGCAATAATGGCGACCTCATTAAAGTATGATAGTATATGCCTCAATTAGATTGTGTCGTGCCAATCCATGTATAATCTTTGCATTAACAAACATTTAATCGCAAATATTATATTTTTTTTTGGATTTTTAGTATCAGTGACATAATAAAATCATGATAAATAGCTGTGATGACTTGCAAGCGGTAGCCCTTAACTGAGATAATCCTTCGTCAAGTCTCAATAGAGCAAGGTTAAATTATAGGTCGGCTTGAAGTTTAAGTCGATAAGGCATTCTTCCATATAAGATTCAGACGTATACGCAATGGCTGAAAAACGCAATATTTTTCTGGTAGGCCCTATGGGCGCAGGTAAAAGCACAATTGGTCGCCATCTGGCGCAAATGCTGCATTTAGATTTCCACGATTCAGATCACGAGATTGAACAACGTACCGGTGCAGATATTGCCTGGGTGTTTGATGTTGAAGGTGAGGAGGGTTTCCGTCGTCGTGAAGCTCAAGTCATTGGTGATCTTTCAGAAAGGCAAGGTATCGTTCTCGCGACAGGTGGTGGTTCTGTTCAGAGTAAAGATATCCGCAATTATCTTTCTGCTCGAGGTATAGTGGTTTACTTAGAAACAACAATCGACAAGCAAGTTGCGCGTACTCAGCGTGATAAGCGTCGCCCGTTGTTACAAGTAGATGATCCACGTGAAGTGCTCGAAAGCTTAGCGGAAATTCGTAATCCTTTATATGAGGAAATTGCGGATGTTATCGTTAAAACTGATGAGCAAAGCGCGAAGATCGTCGCAAACCAAATTATCGAGCAACTCGGCTTTTAGGTAACAACATGCAACAGATCCAGGTTCAATTAGGTGATAGAAGTTACCCCATTTATATTGGCCAGGATTTGATGAATGATAGCGAGCTATTTGCTCGCTACCTAACAAACAAAAAAGCCTTAATTGTTTCAAATGACACCATTGCTCCGTTGTATCTTCAACAGATACAACAAGCGATGAGCGCTTGCGCGCGTATTGAAACTGTTATTTTGCCTGATGGCGAAAAATTTAAAGATTTACAGCATCTAGATTATATTTTTACTGGATTACTTGAGCATAACTTTGCCCGAGATTCAGTATTAGTTGCGCTAGGTGGTGGTGTTGTTGGTGATATGACTGGTTTCGCGGCAGCGTGTTATCAGCGTGGTATTGATTTTATTCAAGTGCCGACAACATTATTGTCCCAAGTTGATTCCTCTGTCGGTGGTAAAACGGCAGTAAATCATCCACTTGGGAAAAATATGATTGGCGCATTTTATCAACCCAAATCTGTGATTATCGATACGCTTTGCTTACAGACATTACCCGCAAATGAGTTTGCCGCAGGTATGGCTGAAGTGATTAAGTACGGTATTATTTGGGATGCGGACTTTTTTCAATGGCTTGAAGCTAATGTCGATGCATTAAAATCGCTCCAGACTGATGCGTTAAACTATGCCATTGCAAAATGTTGCCAGATTAAAGCTGATGTTGTCGCGCAAGATGAAACTGAACAAGGTGTTAGAGCATTATTAAACCTTGGGCATACCTTTGGGCATGCTATCGAAGCTGAAATGGGCTACGGTGTCTGGTTACATGGCGAAGCAGTAGCTGCTGGTACCGTTCTTGCTGCACAAACAGCCTGTAAACTTAATCTATTAGATGATCAAAGTGTTGAGCGTATTCGTCAGTTGATGCAAGCGTTTGATTTACCTATAACGGCTCCCGAGTCGATGGGTTTTGAGCATTTTATTAAGCATATGCGCCGTGATAAAAAAGTCTTAGGTGGTAAAATTCGTTTAGTATTACCTACGGGTATAGGCCAAGCTGATCTCTTTAGTGAAGTAGGTGAAGACTTACTGAAACAGGTTATTAGCTGCTTATAACTATGCTACATATTCATTATAGTGTGGTGAATCATTGACGACTCCAGGACTATTGTTACTCCCCACTCAAGAAGCGCTAGTTCAGCGTTTGCAGCATATTGCTAGTTATGGTGAACAGTTGTTGGTTATTTGCGGTGACAAGGGGTCGGGTAAATCTACACTGACAGCCGCATTAGCAAGTGAACTGGACGACTATAATTGCGCATTAATCATTTGTCCTCAACACGCAGATAGCGCTGAAATTCGTCGAAAAATTCTGGTCCAATTAATCTCCGCCCCTATTTTTGATGATGAACGTCCTTTAATGGACACTGTGCTTAGGATCCAATCTAGTCTAACAAAGCCGCTGCACATCATTATTGATGATGCCGATTTATTGCCTAAAGATATTTGGGCTGAATGCATTTTGCTGAGTCAAATCCATTGTGCAGGAAAACCTGTTGCAGTAACCGTGACCGTCACGCCCAGTTTTTGGTATACCTTAGTCGCTGAGTTAACTGATGATATACGCGCTAGATTGCTACCCGTCACTATTGAACCTTTATCGGTGCCCGAGCGCGATGGCCTTTATCAGAGTTTATTGCTCCGCAGCGAGCAAGCGCCGTTTATTCCACGTGAAATTATTCATAAACAACTAGAGAAACAGCAGGGTACGCCAGCTGAAGTTGTTCAATTATTAGCGTTAGCATTAGAAGAACCACAAACAGAGAAACCCTCTTGGTCTCTGTCAGTTAAGCTGTTTGTAATTTTGGCTGTTATCTCGGTTTTTGTTGCCATTGGGGCAGCGGTTAATAGTCAATTACCTGTGCCGATTTCAACATCATTAGCACCAACATTGACAGCAGAGCAATCAATCGTACGTGTAAAAGCACAGCAATATGTCGCTCATTTTGCCGACACGACACTGAGTGCTTATTTTGCCAAAAGGCAATTGGCACTCACTAAGTCTACTGCAAATAAACAAGCTCTCGTGTTATTTGACAAGCAAATGGCTGCAGATACCTCGCTGGGTGAGCGTAATATCTCTGACGTTAACGACAACACCGCTCCAGACAATCACAGTGATGTAACGGTGAGTTCATCAATAAAGGGATTATCTTTTCAAGGTAAATTGCCAAAAGCACAGATCCAAGCAGTCGTTCAGCCCAGTGATATTGTTGAGAATGATAATAACCCAAATTTGAAAGTACAAGGTTTCACTTTGCAGCTAGCAAGTGTTAATGACAAAGCATCACTCGCGCCTATTTTAGCTAAAATGGCACAAGAGCCACAGGTTTACGTTATGAGTTACCAGCAACGCTATGTTTTATTATTAGGTGATTTCGATACCGTAACGGTTGCAAACTTAAAAGCTAAAAGTCTTCAGACACAATATTCATTAGCTGCTCCATGGGTTAGAAAGTGGGCAGATTTGAGTGATTATAAGCGACAAGATTAACCGCGTCATATTCAGTTATAGCTAATTAAATAATATGAAAAAACAACATAATTAATCTACTTTATCCGATGATAATTGTCGCTAAACAGCGTACACTTATCAGCTTTAATTTTGCTGGTATAATTCCTATTCATGATAAAAAAGCATAGAGCCTTTCTAAAATGGGCAGGTGGTAAATACAAGCTCGTTGATGAGCTAGCAAAACACCTTCCTACAGGAAACCGACTTATTGAGCCTTTCGTTGGGGCGGGATCGGTATTTCTCAATACTCAGTTTGATGACTACTTGTTGTGTGACATTAATCAAGACTTAATCAATCTATACCAAATTGTTCAGCAACAGCCTGATGCCTACATTCAAGCGGCAAAAGCTATGTTTGTCGATGAGATGAATGATAAAGATGCCTACTACCGTATTCGTGCTGAATTTAATCTCTGCAGTGACCCTTTTATTCGGTCGGTATATTTTCTGTACATGAATCGTCATGGTTTTAATGGTTTATGTCGATATAACCGCAAAGGTGGTTTTAACGTGCCGTTTGGTTCGTACAAAAAACCATACTTTCCAGAAGCTGAAATTCGTTATTTCTCATTAAAAGCGCAACAAGCGACGTTTAAATGTATCAGTTATGAACAAGCCTTTTATATGGCGAATTGCGGAGATGTCATTTATTGTGATCCGCCTTATGCACCATTATCGACAACCGCCAGTTTTACCACCTATGTAGGTCCGGGGTTTAGTCTAGACGATCAAGCATTACTTGCCCGTCATTCTCGGCTCATTGCCCATGAACGCAATATTCCGGTATTGATCAGTAACCATGATATTCCGTTAACACGAGAGTTGTATCGTGGCGCATCTTGTTCAACCATTTCGGTGCAACGTAACATTAGCCCAAAAGGCAGTTCACGCAAGAAAGTTGACGAAATTATGGCGTTATACGATCATCATTATCGTGAAGAAGAGTAGTACTACTGGGATGAGAATATAACAACCGCAGGTGGTTAACTTAATACCTGATTCACGATCAGCATTAATGAAATAACCAAGGCTATAGCTAAGATAATTCCCATGATGATAAAGGGTAACGGGGATTGATTTTTGAAGTCTTTTTGGCGGTTCTGCTCTGTCTGAACGCCAAAAAAGGCCGCTACAGTGCTACTAAAAACTCGCCAAAGTGACATTAGCGCGATATCTGAGTTGGGCTGCCTGAGGTAGGCATATCATTTAAAGGCTTATCTTTGTGGCCGTGGATCAATTCAAGTAAATCAATAAAGTGAAATTGGCTCGAGCGGCTATTACCCGTTACCCAATTACCCCAACTGACATCATCTGATTGCTCAGCACAACGATTTGTAGGGTGACTACTTGGCAAACTAGTATTGTAGCTTGTGGTGCTATCGCATACGCAGGCTTTACTATTAGCAGAATTAGCTTCGGTGGTGAGTAAAATTTGGCTTAACAATAATGCCAACCCCGACGTTGCAAACACAGCAAAAACAGATGCTGGCAATAATTTGCCATCACGCCCTGAAAGCTTGCGTAGTAAGTGCTTAACCATAAAAGGTGTCCTATCCGTGGTATAAACTCGATTGATGCTACAACAGTTGTTAAATCTACTATTAGATCCCTAAGATAACAACATTTTTCATTATAGCAAAGTCGCTTAGTTATTGAACAGTGGTTTCTATTTAAAGAATAGCAAATCCGCCTTATGGTCTAGTTTTTGACTAAATTCTATATTAGATAGTGGTTATTTCCCTTTTGTGACTAGAGGCTTGCGGCCGCAAAGGGTAAAATGTCATCACTTTGATCTGCCAATAGAGAAGATTATGCGCCCATTTTTAATTGCACCATCGATTTTGTCCGCCGATTTTTCCCGTTTAGGTGACGATGTTAAAGCCGTATTAGATGCAGGTTCAGACGTTGTTCACTTCGACGTAATGGATAATCACTATGTTCCTAATCTAACCATCGGCCCAATGGTATGTACGGCGTTACGTAAATACGGTATTACTGCTGATATTGATGTGCATTTAATGGTAAAACCCGTTGATCGTATTATTCCTGATTTTGCTGCCGCCGGCGCTTCAATTATCACTTTTCATCCAGAAGCATCTGAACATATAGATCGCACCCTACAGCTGATTAAAGAATCTGGTTGTAAGGCCGGATTAGTCTTTAATCCTGGCACTCCACTGCATTATTTAGATCATGTTATGGATAAGCTCGATGTCATTTTATTGATGTCGGTTAACCCTGGTTTTGGTGGTCAGTCATTTATTCCCCATACCTTAGATAAACTTCGTCAAGTTCGGGCGCGCATTGATGCCAGTGGTTTTGATATTCGCTTACAAGTGGATGGTGGCGTAAAGGTCGATAATATTGCTGAAATTGCTGCCGCGGGTGCAGATATGTTTGTAGCCGGTTCGGCCATTTTCAATCAACCAGATTATAAAGTGGTTGTTGATCAAATGCGTGCTGAACTCGCTTCGGTATCATAATTTATTTTTAAAGACTTAATGGGACTTTACATGATGCAATGGTCAAAAATTCGCGCAATTGCTTTTGATTTAGATGGTACATTAATTGATAGCGTACCTGACTTAGCCGCAGCAACCAATGCGACTTTAGCGCAAAGCCAATATCCGCCAGTGACAGAAGCACTTGTGCGCAGTTGGGTCGGTAATGGTGCTCAAGTGTTAATGCAACGCGCGTTAAGTTATGTGTCTGCGATGCCGGAGGATGCCCCAGCACTACAGGCATTACTTGAGCAAACCATGCCTCAATTTATGTATCATTATGGCGAGCATTTACAGAAGCATAGCCTTTTGTATCCTGGTGTATTAGCCACATTACAAAAGTTAAAACAAGCCGGTTTCAAACTTGCTATCGTCACCAATAAACCTCACGGTTTTACGGTGTCATTATTAACCGCTTTTGGTCTCGATGGCTTGTTTTGTGAAGTACTCGGTGGTGATTCATTGGCAAAAATGAAACCAGATCCAATGCCGTTGCAACATCTGCTTAAGCTATGGCAGTTAGATGAATCACATTTACTGATGGTAGGTGATTCAAAGAATGATATTTTAGCGGCTAAAGCTGCCAACGTTATGTCTATTGGCTTGACCTATGGCTACAACTACGGCGAAGATATTAGCCTAAGCAATCCCCATGCGGTATGCGAAAATTTTGCTGATATAGAGCAATACTTACTTTCATAATAATGTGAAATTTAAAAAGATAATCTGGAGCAATAAAACACATGACCAAACCCATAGTATTCAGCGGTGCACAGCCATCAGGCGAATTAACCATAGGTAATTATATGGGCGCACTTCGTCAATGGGTTGCCATGCAAGAGAGTCATGATTGCCTATATTGTGTTGTTGATTTACATGCCATTACGGTTCGCCAAGATCCTAAAGCATTGCGAGAAGCCTGCTTGGACACGTTAGCACTGTATCTTGCTTGTGGTGTTGACCCTAAAAAAAGCACTGTGTTTATTCAATCGCAAGTACCGCAGCATACTCAGCTCAGTTGGGCACTAAATTGTTACACCCAAATGGGTGAGTTAAACCGCATGACCCAGTTTAAAGATAAGTCGTTAAAGCATGCCAATAACATTAACGTTGGGCTTTATGATTATCCGGTATTAATGGCGGCGGACATTTTACTTTATCAAGCCAATGAAATCCCTGTTGGTCAAGATCAGAAACAACACTTAGAACTGACACGTGATATTGCCACTCGTTTTAATAATGCTTATGGCGACACTTTTACCATCCCAGAACCGTTCATTCCTGAACATGGTGCTAAGGTGATGTCGTTGCAAGAGCCGCTTAAAAAGATGTCTAAATCGGATGATAATCGTAATAACGTGATCGGTTTGCTTGAAGATCCTAAAGTGATTTTAAAGAAAATAAAAAAAGCCATGACCGACAGCGAAGAGCCGCCAGTAGTGCGTTTTGACCTGGAGCAAAAGCCAGGGGTGTCTAATCTGCTCAGTTTAATGTCAGGTTGCACGGGTCAGTCAATTGCGTCTTTAGAAGCTGAGTTTGAAGGCAAAATGTATGGTCATTTGAAAGTGGCTACAGGCGAAGCTGTTGTTGGTATGCTTGAGCCATTGCAAGCGCGCTTTAAAGAGTATCGTGCTGACGAGGCATTCTTACACCAGGTCATGGCTGAAGGCGCAGAGAAAGCCCAAGCGCGTGCTGCAGTGACCCTTAAGAATGTGTATGAAAAAATTGGGCTTATTGTCTAAGTCATCAGCCAATTTTACCTTTAAGCCAGCAATTTGCTGGCTTATTTTTTGTTTGTTTTTTTGCTTATTGATCCCATCTCTTAACCTGAAAAATAATGCCTATCAGTGGTTTTGTGCTTTGGCCTATCGCCAAGCACAAGCCAGTCAAATCGTGGTGGCGGAATATACCGGATTATTGTTTTGTGTTTTTTTCGGCTGGTTGTTTTTTGATGAATGGCTCGATGGGTTAAGTTGGGTAGGGGCTGGTTTTATTGTATTGCCGTCGCTGATTATCCCTTGGATACAAGCGAAAAGAGGCCAAAAAAAATTCATCGAGCAAAATGCAGGATGAATTTTTTAATCGCTATAAGCCACAATGTACCGCAGGATTAAGATTTGGTGTATTCAAAAACCTTAATCACTTTACGCACACCAGCAGTATTCCGAGCGATTTCAACGGCTAAGTCAGCTTGCTTGCGGTCAATTAACCCAAGTAAAAAGACTTCGCCGTTTTCGGTAATCACTTTTACTCGAGTAATGTCGAGTGACTTTTCATTTAACATGCGGCCTTTCACTTTGGTGGTCACCCAAGTGTCGTTGCTGCGAGTGGTAAACGATGTTGGCGTACCAATACGAATTTGGTTATGTATTTTTCCGCCAATTTGTAACTCTTGCACCACTTTAATAGCTTTATCGCGCAGCATTGAGTTAGGTGCTTGGCCTATCATCAACACATTGTTGTTCATCACAATCGCCGCGATATTGGTTTGATTATTAAGGTCATCATGTTTTGATAATGCGCTAGCAATAACAAAGTCAGCATTAGTATCGCTAATTTGAGTGCTCATGCTGCGCTCATCATTTGCCATCTTGGCACCACTAACGGCGCCAACCATGACCGCACCAGCACAACCCTGCAGCATTGCCAAGACTGAGATGATGAGTATGGCTCTTATCATGCTTGTTCATCCTGTGGGAACAAGGTGCGATCGATGTTATCGCATAAGCAGTGAATAACCAGTAAATGAACTTCCTGAATACGTGCGGTGACGTTTGATGGTACCCGGATTTCTACATCACCCACACTCATCAAGCCAGCCATTGCGCCGCCGTCTTTACCGGTTAGCGCTACAATAGTCATGTCGCGGCTTAACGCTGCTTCCATGGCTTTAATAATGTTACCCGAGTTACCACTGGTCGAAATGGCTAATAAAATATCGCCTGGCTGACCCAGTGCAAAAATTTGCTTCGAGAAAATTTCATCGTAGCTATAATCGTTGGCGATAGCCGTAATCGTTGACGTGTCACAGCTTAATGCAATTGCAGGTAGCGGTGGACGTTCAATTTCATAACGGTTTAATAACTCAGCAGAGAAGTGTTGAGCATCACCAGCACTGCCGCCATTACCGCATGACAGAATTTTATTACCGCCAAGTAAACATTGCACCATCATCTCTGCAGCTTTTTCAATAGGCTCAGGTAATGCTTCTGCAGCATCAATTTTAGTCTGAATCGATTCGGTGAAACTATCTTTAATACGTTCTAACATGCAACAATCCTTACGCTAAATTATGTCTACGTATGTCTCTGATTGGCTTTTTATCGTCGCTCATCAGTTAGACTCGGTAATTTGACTATATGATGCCATAAATCAAGGTTATGGTAATCAGTTGTCGCTTAAAAACAGCCTTGTAGCCAGTTTATTTCATCAATATTCATCGCAATCACATCAAAGCGACAAGGTGGATTCAATTTTTGGCGTTGTAAATAATGATCAGCAGCTAATCTTATCCGGGTGATCTGTTTGCTTGTTAAGGCATTTAAGGCTCCACCAAACTGGTTTGACGCCCTAAATTTTACTTCAACAAACACCCATACATCCTGTTGGCGCATAATCAAATCTATTTCACCAAATGGGTAACGCACATTAGCCTCTACAAACGTCAGACCTTGTTGTTCAAGGTAAGTTCGCGCATGTTGTTCAGCTAATTGTCCGCGGTTCATAGTGGTGTTAATTGTCCTTGGGTATATTGTCCCCAAGACAATTGACGATCAATCACCCCATTAGGATCCACCGATAACGCACCGCTGCGGCCCATAAATTGATATCCTGGGAAAGCGCGCATTTGGGCTAAACGGTTGACCAATTCAAGTGCATCAAAACCCATAACATACAAACGTTTTTGGCTGTTATTCCAACCACTCCATAGCGCTGACACCATTTGCGTTTCGCTACTAGATTGCATTAACCATGGTACATCACTAATCATCAAGTTATTGAGTTCTTGAGCCGACTGCGCCGACTCGTTTTCAAGGCGGCTACGACTAGTGGTATACAAGGCTACGGGTTCAGAGAACACACTAAAGTTAACATCTAAAAAGGGTTTGAGCAGGGCTAAATCTTGTGAACCCGAAATCATGTATATCGCATCAGTATCTTGGCGAGAACGAAAATCTGATTCTACGCTACTGCCCAATAAATTACGCATTCTGCTAATTCGCGCTTGGCTATCTGTAACGCCTAGTGCTTGTTGAACTGTTACCTTCATTTGGTCGCCAGCATCATAATAATACACTTCGGCATCATTACTGGTTAAGGTTAACCAAGTTTGCTTAAAACTGTCAGCCATACGCTTGCCAATGGCATCATTACTTACCAGTAGTAGCGGCAGCTTTACCCCATCACTATAGAGTTTCTGTGCCGCATCACTGGCTTCTTGCGCTGGTGACAATGAAAAATAAAATAAATTTGCCTGTGGCGTAAATGTATCAGTTTGGTTCAAATACAATTGAGGCACAGTGCTTTGTTGTTTGTCGTTAATTTTTTGTAATTCTTCAACTTCATTGGGTAATAACGGCCCAATGATAAACTCTGCACCTTTGGCGACAGCTTGTTGGTAAGCCGCCGTGACGCCTTGCTGAGTATCATAAAAGTTAAGCGACACATTGGTATCAAAATCAGATAAATAGCTAGATAATAATCCTTGGCGAATTGGTTCGGCAATCGCAGCGCGCGGACCCGTTAACGGTAATAAGACGGCAATATTTTGTGGTCTAAAGGGTTTGGCATTCAGTGCTTTTTCTAAATTAGCGGGTAACTTCACCGCTCCCGGGTGATAAGGGTTATTGCGTTGCCACTCACCTAAATAACGCACCAGCTGTGTTGGCTCAACGGCATAACGCTTGGCAATATAGGTTAGTTGCAACCAACCTGCAAAAATCGGATTAGATTGATCACGCATAAACGACTGCACAGTTTCTTCATGCAAAGGCTGTAGCAGTTTCCAAATGACATCATTAACGGCGGCCGTTTCGGATTTTGGTAAGTAATTACTTAATAAGCTGAGTTGCTTTACCTGATCGATGGGCTGCTGAGTATGCTTATACAACTTGGCTTTATATTGGTGATAACTTGCCATTTGCCAGCGTGGTAGCTGCCAATGCGGCGGATACTGTAAAATATCTAATGCGGCTTGGCTGCTATTGGTTTTTTCAACAATGCGGGCGCGCAAGTAAATATGCTCAGCGAGAAGCGAAGGTACCTTCACCATTGGCTTTTGCATTGACGTTAAAACATTGGTGGCAGCATTAAAATTACCATCATTTATATAAGCGTGAGCCGCCAGTAATAAATAACGATCACGCTTTTCTGGTAAACTGCTATTGGTAGCATTAACTAAATAAATTTTAGCCGGATGCTCCGCGGCAACGAGTGATGCGTTTACGTCAACATTATCTTGCTGTTTTTTGGCGGCACAACCTACTACCAATACAGAGAAAATCAACGCACACACGAATTTTGTAGTATTCAGTCTTTTTAACACTTGGCTTCACTCTGGTAAGATGCTGGCACTAGTTTAACCTGCTCTTACGCTTGGCGAAAGTATCAGGTAGATTCATTATCGAGGTAATTATGGACCAAATGGTCGCGCTGTATATTGTTCCCACCCCTATTGGTAATTTTGGCGACATCAGCGCTCGTGCATTAGAGGTGCTGCAACAGGTAGATTTAATCGCCTGTGAAGACACTCGCCACAGCGGAAAGCTGCTGAGTCACTTTGGTATTGAAACCCGTAAAACGGCACTACATGATCACAATGAACGTGACCGAGTGCAATGGATAGTTGAACAATTAGATGCGGGCAAGTCAATAGCACTCATTTCTGACGCTGGCACACCGCTCATTTCAGACCCCGGCTACCATTTGGTTAATTATGTCCGCAAAGCGGGCCACCGAGTGGTGCCTTTACCGGGTGCTTGTGCCGCGATTACGGCCTTGAGTGCATCGGGATTACCGTCGGATCGATTCAGTTTTGAGGGGTTCTTACCGTCAAAAGAAAAAGCCCGTATCGATAAACTTGAATTTCTTAAAGAAGATCCTCGTACACTCATATTTTACGAATCTCCTCATCGTATTCTGTATAGCCTTGCCGCGATTATTGAAGTGTTAGGCGCCGATAGACAAATCGTGATGGCGCGTGAAGTCACTAAAATTTTCGAAACCTTTTTATCTGGCACCGCTGCTGAAGTTTTGGCGATAGTTGAAGCCGATAAAAATCAACAGAAAGGCGAAATTGTCATCATGTGTCACGGCTTCTCATTATCTGATGAAGAAGGTGTTCCAGCGGTCGCGGTCACTACGTTAAAGCTACTCTGTGAAGAATTACCGCTTAAAAAGGCCGCGGCTATTGCGGCACAAATACACGGTTTAAAGAAAAACGCTTTGTATAAATACGGTTTAGAGCTCGATTTATAAAAAGTCCGTTGCTTATGCATTGGTTTGTTGCGCTGCTTAAGCTATAATCCGCGCCGAGTTGGCCAGACAGTTGCCGCGTACGCAAGTACGGGGAGGAAAGTCCGGGCTTCAAAGAGCAGGGTACCAGGTAACGCCTGGGCGGTGTGAACCGACGACAAGTGCAGCAGAGAGGAGACCGCCATTTATTGGCTTCGGCTAAAAATGGTAAGGGTGAAAGGGTGCGGTAAGAGCGCACCGTGCGACTAGCAATAGTTCGTAGCAAGGTAAACTCTACCCGAAGCAAGACCAAATAGGGTCCCGTATGGCGCTGCTCGCGTTGGGACCGGGTAGGTCGCTTGAGCCTGTGAGTGATTGCAGGCCTAGATGAATAACTGTCCACGACAAGACCCGGCTTATCGGCCAACTCACCTCTTTATAATGAAAGGCCTCGCAGCAATGCGAGGCCTTTTTTTGTTACTTTTCCTGGGTTAAAAGCTGGCTTTTACGCCCATATTAATGGTGGTACCCAGTGATTTGGTATAGTAACTCGCGTTAGTCGAAGCTTGTGAGCGGGCAGAAAAATAATCTTCATTAAGTAAGTTTTCTACCCCTAGTGAGAGTTGCCAATTATTGAGTTGATAGCGACTGGTTAGGTTTACTAGGTTGTAATTTTCGATAGGGCCTTGAGACCCAATATATGCGCCATCGATCGGCTCAAATCGATCACGGTCACCAACAGACATGTAGTTAATGCCGATACTTGCCTCTTCAACAGGCTGCCAACTGACATAAGCGGTTAATTTAGGTGGTGATATGGTGCCACCATCTAGATAAGTATCGGTATCGGTGTCTTTACCTTCAATCCAACTATAGCTTAACCCCGTGCTGAGATTATCAAATACACGATAGTCAATTTGTGCTTCGTAACCCCAAATTTTTTGTGGTGCACGTACGGGTAAGTAAATGCCTGTTGTTGCATCAAAGCTATTACTTGTACCTAATTCTGATTCGCTTCGGTAGGCAGCAATTTCATAATTGACATCACCCCATTGCCCTGCAAAACCGATTTCATAGTTATCAACAATGGATGACTCTGTGCGGATTAACGCAATATCATCAACCGTGGCGGTACGTAAAAGGCGACCAATATCTGAAATATCTGCACCTTGGGAAAAACTCATAAACGGGTTAAATAACGCATTGATATTGTAACGTAAGCCAATATTATAAGTGGTTGAGTCATATGTTAATTCTCCGCCAGTGACATCAAAAGGTACTGAGCAAGTACTTGGGGTTCGGCAGAGTGTTAAGGTTTGATAATCATCGACAGTTAACTCGACGCTATCTTGGCGGATCCCGGCTTTTAAAACCCAATCATTGGCAATGACAAACTTAGTTTGTAAATAAACCGCTAAGTTACGCATGTCCATTTCAGGCACCCAAATTCGGCCGTCTTCTAATGGTTGTGAACTGATGTCTTGCAGTGCATCAATACCGTAAATAAAGCTTGATTCGACATTATCCCAATCAACTTGGGTGGCAAAGTTAATCCGCAGGCCTTTCTTTTCTGACTTGATAAACGATTGGCCGCCTTCGTAACCTTCACTTAGGTTAGCGAGTGCCGTTGAAAAGAAGAACATATTTTCAATTTTTTGCAGGTAACCATCGACGGTTAATTGGGTGTTATTGAATATCTCATAGTCGACGTATTTTAACATTAGGTTATGATTGCCGCGCGGCCCTTGAGGGGCGCCCAGTTTTGCAATCCCAGTAGTATTTTCTATGGCGTAAGTTTTTTCGCCAGTGTTAGCATTGCCAGCAACATCGATGTAGTCTGAGTTTTGTTGGGCTTCGTAGTAGTTATACGTCAGTTGAATCGACTTGTCGTCATCAAGTTGGTAGCCGAGTTTGGTAAAATAGTTGTTCGATTTCGTTTCTGATAAACCATAAACTAATCCGATGGCGTCACCTTCAGCATCGCGTTCCACGCCTGTTTTTTCTGTAATGGCACTCAATACGTAGCTAAAGTCACCAAGGGTACCGTCTATTGAGGTATCAACTCGATAACCGGCACTGTCTTGTAATTTTACCGCGCTAAATTTACTGGAAACCCCGACATTAACGCGTGCTTTATCTTCGCTGGCTCGTTTAGTGATGTAGTTGATGATCCCGCCTGAAGCACCATTGCCATAAATAGAGGTTGCCCCTTTAATCACCTCGATACGTTCAATTGCTCCAGCATCGATAGAGCTTATGCCTAATTTGCCATTTCGTAATGGGGTAGATTGGGGCACGCCGTCAATCATCACTAATGCGGCACGACCACGGAGATTTTGCCCTGAGTTACTTGATGTGCCTGTACTTGGCGCCAGTCCTGGGACGCGAAATGCGAGTAAGTTTTGTAACTCAGAGGTGACTAACATGTCTTGTGCAAGGGTTTGTTGTTCAATAAGCGTGACTGAAGAGGGGACTTCGTCTATCCGTTCGGCTGAGCGACTGCCAGTAATAATCATTCGCTCCATTGGGGCATTGTTGTCTGTGGGTTGTGATGATGATTCTGCATTGGCATTAGCTACGGGGAGTGCTAATAAAAATAATGCACAATGAGTCGCTATAGCCAATTGGCTAGGCTTGAATAACATAGGTATACCGATTAAGAAATAATGAATGGGAGGTAATGATATTCATTATCATTAACAAACGCAGATTATTTACATTATTTACATTAAATCAAATGGATATTAATAATTCATTTAACGAGTGAGTGTTGATTGTTTAGTCTTAATCGTTTACTCGTTAGTGCTACCGTTCTAGTTAGGCGCTGTGGTAACAACAGAGCCTGCCTGGTTAGAAATGATCTTTCACTTGGAACCTGAACTCCCAAGCATTGATGTCGTTACCTGTGGTGATCGGAACGGCAATGTCAACATGGGCTACGTTACCGTAACTGGATTTAGAAGAGTAAATCCGTGCGCCAATACCAATACTACCAATAGGACCATCAACTTCATTTTGCTCATCTGGGCCACTGCTTGCTTGACCGATATCGGCAAATACTGCCCAGCCTAACTCGGCCAGTTGATATAAATTGATGTTTGGATAGTATCGGATTTCACTCGTGAGCAACCATTGATTATCACCATGCTGGTAGTCATTGGGGTAACCGCGTACGCCGGTTTCATCACCAAGTGCAAACGTTTGATCAAGATAGTTATTGTGTGAGGTTGCAATGCGCGCCTTGGAGTAGGCGGTCCATTTAGGGCTAATTTGATGAAAATATTCCGCAGCTAAACCCACATTATAAAAATCTTGTTGGCCAGTTTGAATATCGGTCCGCCCAGTTAAACTCATTAACAATAATTGATTGTCTTGTTGCCAACCGCGACTGCTTGAAGCCGTTACGTGATAACCCATAGCCGCATTGTCGGCGATGTCATTGGTTTCAAATCCTACACTTACCGTATGATGCCAACCTAAGTTAAAGTCTTCGTTTTTATTAATCAGCTTGATATTATTCAATACTGTGTATTGATCTTGCAGGTATTCGTAGCGGATCCAAGGATAAACAAACTCACGATCAAAAGGTAAAGGCGAAACTGGGTAATCGTCTATGTTACTAAATTGATGATTATCTTGGGTAATCCCCAGACTAACACGATGCAATTGATCTGCTTGTTTGTCGACTAACCAACCAAAACCTACATTGGTATAATCAATCACATGCTCAAATTCATTAATGTCTTGGCCATTTTGTCGTGTGGTGTCGATGCGCGTATCGGTCAACCACGACAAGGTGTACATATTCTGAGTATCGAGTGTGTAGAAGGGTTTATTAAAGGCAATTGCCGATGCTTGGCCGTCGCTGTTATCGTAAAAATCAACCGACACATTACCGTGTTTAACCCACCTTACTGGAGCATCAAAGGCAAACTTGTAACCGGTGCGTTCGGCACTCGATTGATATTTTATTTTGGTTTTAACTCCTAATCCCAGTAGGTTATCTTCTTTTATGCCAAATGAGTATTTGGTGTCACCGCCATTTTTACTCAAACTGACCGTTGGCAGTAGTGACCAGTTATCCCATGTTTCTACTAATACCACGTCTTCAACGTTGTCATCGGCGAGAGGATCTTTTCTGGCGATATTGATATCAGCGTCACGAATATAAGGTTCGTAGCGCAGTAAGCGCTGCGCTTCTTGAAGATCTTTCTTGGTAAGGCTATCGCCTTCCTCAAAGCTTAAGCTATTGAGAATAGTCGATTCTTTGGTATTGATATGCAGATAATTGGCCCAGCGATGTAGGAAAATAGCATCGGGTGCCGACTCGTCAAAAATAGGATGACTGACCACCACAATGTTAGTGACCTTGTCGACATCATGCTTATTGGTTGTCGATGGTGATGATTTGCGGGTGACAGAGTCATCTTTGACTATTAACTGCGCCCTAGTGTCAATTATGTTTGCTTGAACACAAGACGAAGCAAGCAGGATGGCGAAAAAAAATACTGCCGTAAATATTATTGGCATAGCTTCGTCCTTATTTTTATTGTTATGTCTTTAATAGGTCAGCAAGCGTTGAAGTATTGTTTCCTGTATGAGGTTTTTATGTTGCCTATTTGTTTTATATCATACCTGAATAATATAATAGTCAAGCATTTAGCTTGAATAAATATTTCATTTAGCCATCAAAATTGTGTGGATATTTAGATTGTAAAAATAACGGCTGCAATAATAGCAGCCCTTAAGTCGATAGGAATATGAGGACAAGACTAACGTTTACAGCGAACGACGAGGGGGTACAACAACGTTAGCAAAAATGAGTCCAGCGATTAAAGACATAAAAATGAGAAAAATTTGCGACCCCAAATGCGCTTGGTTAAGCATGGTTTCACCTGAAATTAATGCATTTAAGCCAATATAGGTTTTACTGCCAGGCACAAGAATTACGATGCCTTGCAGTAATGCAATGGATGCAGGTGCTTTCATCCAGCGAGCATAGAGGTTTGAATATATCCCTACCGATAACGCGCCAACAAATATGCCAATGGATTCGCCTAAGTAAATTCCTCCGAGCATGGCAGAAAAGAATGCCACAATGCCAGCACAAACCCCCCAAGGAGAGTCTTTTAAGCGCGCTTTAAAGATGATCACCAGTGACATAGACAATAGCGGCACCGCAGACCAAATAGCCCAGCGTGGCAGTGGAATGGGTTCAACATAAATGGCCTCACCAAAGATGGCTTTACCAATGGTCATGCCGAGCACGGCGCCAAAATACAGTTTAAACAGCTGCATCACAGCGTCCATAATGCGCGCAGTACCAGAGATTAAATCGCGGGCGGCTAGCTCAGCTAAACCGAGTGTGAGCGCAAGGCCAGGGACAAAGATAATGATCCCAGACAAAATGGTGACAGGTAAATTGATACTGGGGTCAAATTGCGCAATACCGGAGACCAAGATGGCGCACATAACCGCCGCCATGGGCTCGAGCATTTCGGCGATACGTTTTGATCGTTCAGCCCAAAAGACTAAACCGTATACCAGTAAGCCAAGTATGGCCGACCAAAAAACATCGTGCCAACCTGTGCCCATTAGCATGGCAAACCCGCCCGCACTTGTGCCAAAGGCCAATAACGTCAGTTTGTGTCCATAAGGATTAGGCTTATTGGCTATTTCTTCTAAGCGATCAAGGGCTTCTTGCAGTGTCCGTTGCCCAGAGCTGAGTTCTTCTACCAGTTCAAAGGTGCGCGCTAACGAGCCTAAATCGAGATCGCCCGGATTCACACGGGCTACGTGATTGTATTCTTGCTCAGTGTCATGCTGAAGTACGAAGGTCATCGATGTGGGTGATATTAAGAAATACCCTTCGATACCCAGAGTCGTTGATACGGTTTGTAAGTGAGATTCTAAGCGATACGCCGGGGTACCAAACTTGTGTAAGGCTTTTCCTAATTTAATGATAAATCGACGTTTTTCTAAAAAATCCTGATTATCCACTGGGCGATAGTCACTTTTTGTAAGGTGATGAGCTTATTTGGCGCGAATATTAACCGATTAAGGCGTGTGTTTACAGCCAAACTGATCCAATATGATGTTATATCGCTAAGCCACTTCAACATGCTCGTTTCAGAGCTCCTGAAGGGCAAGTTGAGAAGCAACCTGTTTCAGTGTTATAAAATAGAAAACTAGAATAAATAGAATAACTAGTCCAGCTATTTCATGCCTTGAACTCTGTCACCTCTATACTTGCTCAATCCGGTGTTTCGAGGTCGTTTGGCTATACTCAACTTATTAAATATTGATGTAATAACAATAATATAGTCTTTTAAAGGAATAACTCATGACATTGATGGTATCGGGTTTATATGCTGGCTTAACGGCACTGTTGGTTTTAGCATTATCTTACAAAGTGGTTAAATTTCGCCGAGCGAATAAAATTGGTATAGGTGATGGCGGCCATCAAGGATTATCCGTTGCCATAAGAGCCCACGGGAATTTAATTGAAAATGCCCCCATAGTGTTAATTTTATTGGTGCTAGCTGAATTTAATGGTATGCCAATGTACTTGGTACATTGTTTGGGCACGGCTTGGATTGTTGCGCGTTTACTGCATGCTATTGGACTTAATCAAGGCAAGGGTGATTATCATTTTGGTCGATTTTACGGCGTATTAATCACCTGGATTGTACTATTGATTTTAGCTGTTGCTAATATTGGTTTCTTTCTTGGGTTATAACATTGAAAACATGAGGGAATAGCAATATGACCACTCAATTTACAAGGGTATAACAGGATAAAAATATTTCACATTTGGTGTTTTTTTAGTCACACTTAGTGTCGCGGTACTGCTATAATCTGCGTCCGTTAAATTCAGCCACAGGCTGATGTTGTCAATGGATCAGGCAGACTGATTTTCCCCATTTATGTAGGTCATATACATGCAAGTTGAGTCAACGTTATTTAATTATCCAAAGTTTTGGGCGCAATGCTACGGAACCGCACCTTTTTTACCTATGTCTCGTAAAGAGATGGATAAATTAGGCTGGGATAGTTGCGACATTATTATCGTGACAGGTGACGCGTATGTTGATCACCCTAGCTTTGGTATGGCAGTAATTGGGCGAATGTTAGAAGCACAAGGTTATCGGGTGGGGATTATTTCTCAGCCAGATTGGTCTAATAAAGATGATTTTATGCAACTCGGTCGGCCAAACTTATTTTTTGGGGTGACCGCTGGCAACATGGATTCGATGATTAACCGCTACACGGCTGATCGTAAGTTACGTCATGACGATGCTTACACGGCTGGTGACATTGGCGGAAAACGCCCAGATCGTGCCGTGACCGTTTATACCCAACGTTGTAAAGAAGCTTTTAAAGAAGTACCGGTAGTCATTGGCGGTATTGAAGCCAGTTTACGTCGTATTGCCCACTATGATTATTGGTCAGACAAAGTGCGTCGCAGCGTGATTTTTGACGCCAAAGCAGACATTTTAATTTACGGTAATGCTGAGCGTCCACTGATGGAAGTCGCCCGCCGTATTGCGGCGGGTGAAGCCATTAGCGACATTGATGATGTTCGTGGTACTGCGGTAATGCGTAAAGCACCTATGCCAGGTTGGCGCGGTATGGATTCTCGTAAAATCGATCAGTTACACAAAATTGAACCGCTGCCGAATCCTTATGGTGCCGATGATGTTGGCTGCAGTAATTTATCGGGTCCTTCCGACAACAAAATTTTTGATAACGACGCGCCTAAAGCGATTAGTATTCAGCCGCCACGACCTAAGCCGTGGGAAAAAACCTATGTGTTGCTACCGGCATTTGATAAGGTCAGCGAAGACAAATATTTATACGCCCATGCTTCACGGATTTTACACCAAGAGCAAAATCCGGGTTGTGCTCGAGCGTTATTTCAGTCCCATGATGCCAACCGCGGAGTGTGGGTTAATCCACCTGCGTGGCCACTAAACACCGATGAAATGGATGCGGTATTTGATTTACCTTATCAGCGTATTGCGCACCCCATGTATGGTGATGAGAAAATCCCCGCCTACGATATGATCAAGACTTCAATCAATATCATGCGTGGTTGTTTTGGTGGTTGCTCATTTTGTTCGATTACCGAGCATGAAGGACGCATTATTCAAAGTCGCTCGCAAGAGTCGATCATTAAAGAAATTAAAGACATTCAAGAAAAAGTGCCGGGCTTTACCGGGGTCATTTCTGACCTGGGCGGCCCAACGGCAAACATGTACCGTTTAGGCTGTACCAGTGAGAAAGCGGAGAAAACCTGCCGACGTTTGTCGTGTGTGTATCCGTCTATTTGTGGTCATTTAGGCACCGACCATAAACACACCATCGATTTATATAAAGCGGCACGTGAAGTACCTGGCATTAAAAAAGTGTTAATTGCTTCGGGTGTTCGTTACGATTTGGCTATCGAAAACCCAGAATATATTAGAGAGTTAGCTAAGCATCATGTTGGTGGGTATTTAAAAATTGCCCCTGAACATACCGAAGACGGCCCGCTCAGTAAAATGATGAAGCCAGGTATGGGAACCTATGACAAGTTTAAAGAACTGTTTGATAAGTTTTCTAAAGAAGCGGGTAAAGAACAGTTTTTAATTCCGTACTTTATTTCGGCGCATCCTGGTACCACCGATGAAGACATGGTTAATTTGGCGTTATGGTTAAAAGGGCAGAAATTTAAGCTCGACCAAGTGCAAAACTTTTATCCCTCACCGATGGCCAATGCGACCACGATTTATCATACCGAACTGAACTCACTGAAAAACGTTAAGCATGATAGTGAAAAAGTGACAGTGCCGAAAAAAGGCCGTCAGCGTAAATTGCATAAATTCTTATTACGTTATCACGACCCATTGGGTTGGCCGATGATCCGTGAAGCGCTAGTTGCCATGGGTAAAGAGTCGTTAATTGGTAATGGACCAAATCATTTGGTGCCGCCAGAAACCCGTAATGAACAAACGAAAGTGAAGTGGGGCCAAAAGCCATCGGCTAAAGCGAAAGAGCAAGGGGGTCAAAAGGCCATGACGCGTTTTTCTGCTGATCAGTTTGAAGACCGTAAAGGTACCACTAAAGCAGACAAAGGCAGTGCTAAGCCAGTAGGGCAGAAACCAAAGTCTCCAGCCAAAGCTTCGGGCCAAGCGGCAAAAGGGCAAGCACCCAAAAACCAAGGCGCTAAGCGTCCAGCTAAAGCGACCACTTGGGCGACTAAATCTAAATACGCCAAGTAAGCTAACACGTTAACTTACCGTCATAAAAACCCGCATTAACGTTTGCGGGTTTTGTTTTTTTAGCAGCAACAGATTCAATAACAAGGTAATCTGGTTCGATACTTTGGTCTTTTAATTTAGTCTGCTCAGTCGCCGTTTTGTTATACGACGGCACTTTATTGATTAAATGACCCAATGGTTTGATAAACAAGGAACGATCATTATGCCAACGTTAATTAGGCTTAGCGGATATTTCAGTGGTGTACTGCTGTGTGGTAGCGCTATGTTAGTTAATCCTGCTTATGCCGCTAACTCGGTACAGCAACAGCAATTTTTTGAAGCGATCAGCGATCTTTGCGGTAAAGCTTTTGCGGGTAAAGTCACTGCTGGTGGCGGTGAAGGGGATGGCTTTAGTGGCAAATTATTAGTTATGCATGTAAGAGAATGCACCGATCATCAGTTACGTATTCCATTTCATGTTGGCGATGATCACTCTCGCACTTGGGTGATAACTCAAACCGATACCGGATTACGCTTAAAGCATGACCATCGCCATCAAGATGGCAGCGAAGATAAAGTGACTATGTATGGTGGTGATACACGCGATACTGGCACTGCAAATATGCAGACTTTTCCTGTAGATGATGAGTCCATTGCTAATTTTAAGCAACATGGCTTAACCCAGTCGGTCACTAACGAATGGCAGATGATGATTGAAGCCCATACGTTTACTTATCGCTTAAGCCGAGAAAATCGCGACTTTAAAGTAGAGTTTGATCTCACTAAACCTGTCGCATTACCGCCGAAACCTTGGGGATATAAATAGGTCTTTGATAGGTATATCGGTTAGGCATGGCCTGCGGCCACTAACGTCGTGGCGCTTCACCGATATCAGAATAAGGTAGTAAGTTGTCAACTTACCCAGGCTAATTTAATCGTCATCCCGGTAATGCTCGTGAGCCGGGATCCAGGTTTATTCTTTTGTACTTTTGCACTTATGGCCTGCGGCCACTAACGTCGTGGCGCTTCACCCACACCAGAGCAAATGGGTAAAGCGCTTGTACCCCTTTGCAAACCCTCAGCGTTCCGGCAACATTTTCTGAACAGCGAAAAGGTCGCGACGGAAACTAATCTAGCTTTTGGCCTCGTTTGAATCCTGCTTCGGCCCATCTTATTAATAAAGAGTGAAAATGCTAACGCTTCCGATGGGGCGTCCCTTCCCCTCGAAAGCTAGCTGGCCATCCTTGGCCAGCTCACGTCATTTTCTTCAACGTCCTCAAGTTCAGAGTTGAATCTGTCCATTTCCAAGTCAAGAAAACTAACTCGTTTGTGCACCAAAGCTTGTTTAGGCTATGGCCTGCGGCCACTAACGTCGTGGCGCTTCACCCACACCAGACCAAGAGGAAATCAACGGCTATTCCCTCTTTACTCTTTTTAAAAGAATTGGCCCAGCCGCCCCGCAACATTTTCCCTATTTACTTAAACAACAGATGCGAAAAGGTCGCCATGGGGATTGATCCAGCTTTTAAATTCATTTGTATGCTGCTTCGGCCCATTTTGCAATAAAGAGTGAAAATGCTAACGCTTCCGATGGGGATCTGATGTAAATGGATTCATGAATGTCGTGGTGGCATGGTCAATGGTGTTCCCTAAATCATAATGACATTTCCCATATCCATATGGGGCAGATGCCAAAGAACGACCCCGTACCGCGAAAGCTAGCCTGACATCTGATAGGCAGGATGCCTGAATGCCTTGGAGTATATGGATATACGTGAAAGGCCATGTCAGGCTCACGCATTCTTTTATAAATAGTCTTCAACGGCCTCAAGTTAAGTGTTGAATCAGCCCTTTTAAAGTCAGTATAACTAACTTACTTTTGTCTCAAAGTTTGTTAGGAAAATCCAATTTTAGCTCTGCTCAAACGTATTTATTTCTAATTTATGAAAGCACCATTTTGATGTAAATCTATCTACGATGAACATCATAAAATCTTTGCCACAGCACACTGTGTTTTTATACAGTTATAATTCATTTGTGTTAAAACAACAGTGCTGTTTCTCGTTATGTAATTGCGAAAATTCTCGGTTTTACCTAAAGGATAATTATATCTAATTGAATTAGCTGATTTTTGTTAATATATCTGCTCTACATAACGAGTTTGTATTATTCTCGATTATCTAAATTCTCGCTTTTGCCTAGACTAAAAGGTGATTGATTTGGGTTATTTAAGCTGATAAGTTACTAAAATTATTAATAATTAAAGTAGTATGGATGTTGAGTTTTGGTGAGCTTCTCAGGATGTTTATCGGAATTCTCGCTAATACGCTGTTGAACTAAGCCGCTGCGCGGAGCCCAAAAGCCAGCTATTTACACCACACTTACCTCAGTGGATTTCCCACTATCAAGGAGGTAAGTCATGTTAGTTCACACTCAACTATTCCACGATGAAATTACACTTAGGCGCTACTCTGAACGCACTCGAAAATCGTATCTTTATGCCATTAATCAACTGGTGAAGCATTACAATCAACCCATTGATACCGTGAGTGATATACAGCTCAGTGCCTATTTTCGTTATTTGAACCTTGATAAAGGTTTGTCTCGAGCAACCATCCAACTTCAACTGAACGGTATTCATTTTTACTTTGAACATGTCCTTAAACGTCATTTCACTATTGATATGTGTTTACCTCGGGCCACCCAAAAACTGCCGCAAGTGCTCAGTAAGCAAGATATCAGTCAGTTATTACAGCACTGCCCAAACCAGAAATATCACACCATGATAGCGCTTTGCTATGGCTGTGGATTACGGGTCAGTGAGTTGGTGAATATCAAAGTCGCTGACATTGATGGTCAGCGGCAGTTACTCAAAGTGTGTCAGGGAAAGGGAGCCAAAGACCGTCTCGTTATCATCTCACCATCATTGCTGAACTTACTGCGGCATTACTGGCTAAAGTATCGGCCGCAAACGTGGTTATTTGGTGTGTACTATCACGGAAACACTTACCCATTAGACGTCTCAACCGTGGGCAAAATGCTGAAGAAATCCGCATTAACAGCAGGGATAACCAAACCTTGCAGTCCACACAGTCTTCGCCATGCTTACGCGACACATCAATTAGCCGCGGGTATGCTTCTTAATCAGCTACAACACCAGCTCGGCCATAAAAGCATTAAAACCACAGAGCGGTATCTTCATTGGTCGCCAGACCTTGGGCATAAAGGAGGCGATTTACTCGCTGATTTGGGGTGATGATATGGCGCACTATCACTTGAGTGACATTCTGCAAACGCATTATGGCCACTATCAACAACATCACCGACTGAGCCATCAGCAACGATTAGTGTGCCAACGTATCTTGAGTTGTCGCACCGCAGCCCTAGGCCAACAGCAGTGGCAATGTAATCAATGCCACTATCAGCAGAGCGTGTTCTGCTCATGCCGAGACAGACATTGCCCACGCTGCCAAGGTAAACAAACCCAAGCATGGATAGATAAGCAGCAACAGCAAGTACTGCACTGTCGCTACTTTCATTTGGTGTTTACCTTACCCCATGAACTTAATGAACTCACTCATAGCGAGGCGCAGGCAAAGCATCTCTACAGCGCACTTTTCGAGGCGGTATGGCAAACCTTAAGTCGATTTGGAATGACCCGCAAACACTTGCAAGGTCAACTTGGGTGCACTGCGGTATTGCATACCTGGGGACAAACCTTAACTCAGCACATCCATTTACACTGTTTAATCCCGGGAGGCGCAGTCACAGAGCAAGGGCAGTGGCGAGGTGTGAAAAGTGATTATCTTTTTCCTGTTAAGGCGGTATCAAAAGTGTTTAAAGCCAAGATGTTGGCGGCACTGCGCCAGCGTGAAGTGACAATTCCTGATGCTGATAACCTCATCAAAAAGGAGTGGTGCGTATACAGTAAAGCTTGTCTTTATAAAGCTGAAACGGTAGTGGCCTATCTCGGGCGTTATACCCGAAAAGGCATGTTGCATGAGTCACGGCTAAAGCGCGTCACCGCCAGTTCAATCGATATGCGTTACACCGATTATCGGGATAATCAACGTAAAATCATGCAATTGGTTCCCGAAGAGTTCATCCGGCGTTACCTATTACATGTACTGCCAAAAGGCGTGATGCGGATAAGGCATTTTGGTTTTTTAGCCAACAGTTGTCGACGTAAAAAGCTCATGCAAATTAGAGAACAGCTTGGTAGTAACCCCCTTAAAGACATCAACGCAACAACTGAAACGCTAGGGCACTGGTGCTGTCCACAGTGTGCTAATGGGCGGTTAATGTTTGTGGGGCTCGTACCACTGCTAACCATGCTAGCGCGTGAGGCGCAGCGAAGGTTGTCAGGTTAATCACCATCAAAGCGGGTGAGATAATCGGGAAAAAACTGACTTAGTTAATGTTGAATTGGCTGAGGCGACAACACACATCCGCAAGCCGAAAAATCAGGCGGAAAGGCAATGATCAAGCAATGGGGAAACATGGCATATTATAAAACCTGCCTTAAAAGGTGTAATCAGAACAACCGATTAGCCGAAGTGCTGTACAAAAAACAACTACCGTAAAAAAGCAAATTCCTATAGCATAAAGCATACCGATTAATATGGGTGTGGCATCGGCCAAGTCCAACAAGCGATTTATGCCCTGCAAACAGCGCAACGCATAAATACTAAAACGTTAGTGTGAACAAATGAAGCTTTTGCGAATACTGTTAGTCTTATGTTTAATTCAAGGCTGCAATGAAATGGAAATTAAAATGCTATCAAATGGAAGTGAAGTCAAAGAGGCTCTGCGAGAATTAAAGTCACAGAAGAAGTTCCTTGCAAACTTAGCTCTATTTTATCCAGGAGCACCAGACGAATTAATTCGAATCGAAGCTGAAAATGTAATAAATTCAGCTTTGGTAAAACTCATTGAATCACCACCTGATAGCTTTACTGAAAATGAGTTTTGGTTAACTTTAAAAGTTGCAGCAAAACAACTCGCTAAAATGGACTCTGAAGAAATAGAGCGTGGTTTATCTTATATGGAGGAAATCATGGATATCTATAAAATTGAATCCTCAGACGGTAGGTTAAACGAGTGGCGCTACGGTTTTGAGCCAAGTTCACACTAACAAATAAGGATAGGCCGCGCGAAGCCGCGTCCTTATCCCAAGTGTTGAACAAGCCCGAACACCGAGAGTGACTCTTTATTATGTAAATAACAGCTCGAGAAAACGCGCTGTTTGATGTGATGGTTATCGTGCTAGTTTTTTGTAGTCAGCAAGTACCCTTAGCCCCTCTGCTAATTATTTAACTCTATTAATTTCAGTGCGTTAAATTAATCCTCCACGGTATTCAGTTAAACCATTATTCTTATTATTTTCAACATTAGGTTGAGGTCATTAAGTTTGTCGGTCGTGCCACTACGCCCATAAAGCGCATTGGTTGCTGGCAACAGGGGCAACTGCGGGTTGCTAATCTGCGCTTTATCTCAGGAATGATTGGAAACGTTGCCCCTGCAACTGCCAGCATAAGCTGTATTTGTAGCCTGAGCTTTTTGGCGTTACCTCTGAGTAATCCATAGTCACGCACTCGCCTTAATCCCTTCGGTAATACGTGTTGCAGTATTAACCAGAGAAATTCTATGGCGGGTAAGGTGCGTACTTTTGTCGACTTTGTTTGGCTGTCTTCATACTCGAAACTCACGTTGTCATCGACATGACTTTTGATATTTTTGTCAGCCAGTACGCCGCGATAAAGATAGCGTGATAAATACTGCAGTGCAGGCAAGCCTTTGCCCACATGTTGGCAGTCTACTACCCACTTTTTGGGCAGTGAGGTTGGCAGTGTGAGATTAAGCTTTGCCAAATACTCCAGCAAGCGTGCACGCCAGACATTGGCGATATTAAAGGCGTTGAACAGGTATTTGCCTTTGTTCTTTTTCCAGTGCTGTTGAGTTTTGTTAAAACTGCC